>CALZAE010000005.1 GCA_945612235.1 uncultured Gammaproteobacteria bacterium
AAAAGTAGCACAGCCACGACATTGAGTAGGCTCCACATATGCCAAGGCTGCCAAGATTTTTTCGGCTTTGGTTGCCAATCTAAACGAATCGGCTCATCGCTAAAGTAAGCAAAGTGATCTGTTGCTGACTGCGCCGCGCTGACCGGTTCAGGTTGCGGCTGTACTGCTTCAGGGCTTGAACCCTCTGCTGTTGTCAGTGGCGGCATCGGCACTGGCACCGCGTGTGTTTCTAGCACATCGATTACCGGTGTTGTCGAATTTTCCAGCAATAGCTCTGGTGACGCTGCTGGGTTTACTGGCGGTTGAGCTGGAGAGTTAAGTACGCTGGCTGATGTTTGAGCGACAGGCTGTTCAGTTGTGTGCTGAGGGTAATGCAGCTCCCAATCTAAGCGATCTTGTTCGTATTCAAGATCAGAAGCGTCTAAATTACTTAAGGCAATCACGTTATCGATCATTGACAGCTGGCTGATCACACCGGGTGTGGGTGCTGGCGCGGGGAGAGCTTTGGCTGTTTGTGCTGAAAGCAGAATAATAGCTGGATTGTGTTGCGCAATATGCTGCGGTGTCGCTTGTTTGATGCTGTTGTTATTGAATTGACTGGCGGCATTGTACTCTTGCAAGCACGCGCCACAGCGCACTGTTTCTTGCGTAGCATCCAGTTGACTGCGTTTAATGCGAAAACTGGATTGGCAATGTGGGCATTGAGTAATAAAGGCGTCAGTCATAATTACATCGAATTAAAGTAAAGCATAAATGCCATGCAGTTTGGTGTATTGAACGCACTGAACTGCATGGGCGTGCAACACGAGCAACTAGCGGCGTACACCGGAGATGCAGACCCAGCCATCTTTTTCGGCGGTGGGGTCTAGCGCAAAAGCATCGCTATAAGCATCACGCACTTCTTGTGCTTGCTCAGCTAAAATACCCGATAGCGCTAGACGGCCACCGATGCGTGTATGCGCAATCAGTTGCGGTGCTAATGACACCAGTGGACCGGCTAAAATATTCGCTAACACCACATCAAATTGCTGCTGGGGCATATCCTCAGGCAAGTACACCAGCATATCTTCGGCGGCAATCGCATTGCGATTAGCATTATCGCGCGTGGCTTCTAAAGCTTGCACATCAATATCAGTGCAGGTCAGTTGCTTGGCACCGAGTAATTTTGCCGCAATAGCCAAAATACCTGAACCACAACCAAAATCCAGTACATTGCAATCATCTAAAGGCTGACCGTCGAGCCACTCTAGGCACAGTGCCGTGGTGGGGTGGGTGCCCGTACCAAAAGCTAAGCCTGGATCAAGCAGCAAGTTGACTGCTTCAGGCTCGGGTGCAGTATGCCAGCTGGGGACAATCCATAAGCGCTGACCAAAACGCATCGGGTGGAAATTATCCATCCAACTGCGCTCCCAGTCTTGGTCTTCAATACGCTCAATATCTAACTCAGGCGTGCTCTCACCACCGAGTAATTTGATATGTTGTTCAAGCGCTTGTGCGTCGACATCGTCTTCAAATAAGGCTAATAAATGCGTATGTGACCATAATGGTGTCGTGCCTAAATCAGGCTCATAAATGGGCTGGTCTTCACCATCCATAAAGGTGACTGAAACAGCACCCAGTTCCAGCAAAGTATCTTCCCAGTGTTCAGCTTGTTCGGGTTGAATAGCTAAACGTACTTGTAACCAGGGCATAAAAACCTCAAGAGCGAATGCAGTTGTCTGCGAAATTTAGGCGTTTGGCGTCATGCTGCGGTATTGGTTTTCCAGCGGCATGGCATATTGCATAATCAGGTACGGGCGGTGCTCAGCAGGGCACGCACTAAGACGGCGTTGCCATTCTTGTTGCGCAGTGAGGATGTCTTGCTGCTCAAATACTTCGTTAATAGCAGGTACTGCAAGCTGAGTATCGCGCTCTTGCCACATCGCCCATGCTAAATAATGCACAGGAAATAAACGGTAATCACGCCAGATTTCTTGGTCTACCAAAGCTGCTAACTGTTTAGGATCACTAAAGCCGTCGCTTAAGCTGGGACAGAAATGCACATGCACGCGACCTTTATAGCCGGTAATGCCCAGCGCAATACTGGCATCATCTTCACCCACTTGCTTAGTATATTCACCCGTGCTGGCGCGAATATATAACTCGCGGGCCTTGGCGATATCACAGGGGTCATACTCGTAGCTGATTGCAACCGGCATCAGGTTAAGTGAGGCAATAACAGCTTGAAAATCTTCAGTTTTACGTGATAAGTGAAACATTTTTAAGATCGCGCTTTCAGTGCGGTCATCACCGTCTTTAGCACGACCTTCAGCTTGAGCAATCCAAATCGACTCACGATCATTTAAAATTGAGTGACTGATATAGGCTGATAACAGTTGGAAAGCAGCCATTTTTTCACGGCGATTGGTCAGTGAGCGGTGCACTATGAAGCTTTTGTTAATGCGCATCAGGTCGCTCACAAAAGGGCGCTGTAATAAGTTATCGCCAATCGCGATACGTGGAGTTTTATGTCCGGCCTGAAATAAAGCGTAATTAATGAACGCAGGATCCATCACAATATCACGATGATTGGCTAAGTACAGATGAGGTTGATCAGCCTGCACATGTTCAATCCCAGAAAAGCTAATACCATCTGTAGCTTGAGTAATACTGCGACCTACGTAAGGCTCAACGCGCTCTTGCAGTGCCGCTACGCTATTAATACTGGCCAATTCGCTGCGCAGTTTGCGAGCAATCACAGGACGCAACAACCAACCAAGGTAGCGTGCAGCTTTTGGAAAACGGTATTGAGTGATGATCGATAAGAAATCTACATCGGTCAGTAAACGTTGCAATACAGGCGCCACTTCACTGTCATTGTAGGGACGAATGCTGTCAAATTGATCCATGTGCTTCTCTTATGCGGATGCTGTTCAGTGCGTTAGGCGCTGTAGGGTTAAGTAATTGGGCTATTATACCCGCATTAATGGATAACTTGCAGAGGAGATCAAAGGTGCAAAGGATTCATGAACCTGCTGATTTAATGGAAGCGCAGATGCTGATCAGTATGTTAAACAGCGAAGGTATTGAAGTGTATTTGCAAGGTGCTGACTTAGTCGGAGGTATGGGGGAGTTGCCTGCTTTAGGCTTACTCGGCTTAATGGTAGGTGATGAGCATGTGGAGCGTGCGCGTGAACTAATTGTGGTGTACCAGCAAGCCACCCCTATTATTGAAGGCGAACCCGATACGCAGCAGATTGCCCGGCGCGGTATTTTAGAGTGCTAAATGAAAATGCTAAAGCAGAGAGGTTGTGATGTCAGGACGCTATGGGTTGTTTAAATGGCCGGAAGAGTGGCAGGAGTTGCCAGGTTTTCCACAACAGATGCGAGCGCACTGGAACTTAGCACCAAAATCTCAAGTGCTGATGCTGCTACAAAAAAAAGAGCAATTGCATGCCACTTTGGCTTTGTGGGGTTTAACCTCGAATTGGATGACTGATTTAAGTCGCGCTGTTGCCCATGCACGAGCTGAAACCATCAGTACTCAACCGATGTTTAAGAAGGCTTGGCGCAGTCAGCGTTGCTTGTTACCAGCCAATGGCTTTTTTGAGTGGCGTGGTTTGCATCGCAAACACCCGTTTTGGTTGTGCAGCGGTGAGAGTGTGTTGTATTTTGCGGCAATTTGGGATGTATATAGCGTGCCAGGGCGAGATTATTACAGTGTAGCAATGCTGACTCAGCAGGCAGCCAATTTGCGTCGCCCGATCTTGCTGGACGAGCAACAACAGGCTGTATGGCTCAATCCTGCCAGTACGGAAGAAGAGTTGCAGGCACTCTTGGCGCAGCCACAACCGCAATTGCGTGAGCGACGCGTGAGTACCTTAATTAATGATCCGCTGGTGGATGGGCCACACTGCTTGAATATTGGCTAGCGGCGTGAACTCTAAGGGTTAGCAGTCTTCATCAAAGCGTGCAGCAATCAACTGCTGTAATGCAGCCATTGCTTGCTCCGCTTGTTCACCATCAGTGTGTAGATAGAGTTCGGTACCTTTGCTTGCGGCTAACATCATCACCGACATAATGTTTTTACCATTACAGACAGTGTTAGCGTCACGCCCAATTTGAATCTGGCAAGGAAACTGGTTGGCCACAGAAACAAACTTTGCAGCGGCACGCGCGTGTAAACCCAGCTTGTTAATAATGGTGACTTGGCAGCTAGGCATCTTTACTCTCGTCAATACGTACAACATCGCGGTGACGTATTTGCACGTTACTCAACTCTTTACCTAAGGCTTCGCCTAAGCGTTGCGCCATATATACCGAGCGGTGTTGGCCGCCAGTACAGCCAATAGCAACTGTGACATAGGCACGATTACTGGCGGCAAAGCGTGGTAGCCATTTAGCCAGATAGCTGTGGATATCGTTGTACATTTCTTCCACATCAGCTTGCGCGCTGAGGTACTCAGTAATAGGTTGATCTAACCCAGAATAAGCACGCAACTCAGGTTGCCAGTAGGGGTTAGGTAAGCAACGAATATCAAAAATCACATCCGCATCCACTGGCACACCACGCTTAAAGCCAAAGGATTCAATTAAGAACGCTGTGCCTGCTTCGGGTTTGTCCAGTAGGCGTAACTTAATGGTGTCGCGCAGTTGGTAGAGATTTAAGCGCGAGGTATCAATCACTAAGTCAGCTAAATCAATAATGGGTGACAGCAGAGTTTTCTCATAGTGAATCGCCTCAGCTAATGAAAGAGAAGCACTGGTGAGAGGGTGGCGTCTGCGAGTTTCTGAAAAGCGCTTAAGTAAGGTTTCGTCACCCGCATCCAGATAGAGTACATCGCAGGTAATATGACGAGCGCGCAATTCAGCGAGGATTTCTGGGAAGCGCTCCAGTTGATCCGGTGCATTACGCGCGTCGATGGATACGGCGATTTGCCGATGTGCCATCTCGGTGGCGAGTAAAGTGCGCTCAGCCAGTTCCGGTAACAAGGTTGCGGGGAGGTTATCAATGCAGTAAAAGTCGTTATCTTCCAGTACATTTAAAGCTGTACTTTTACCAGAGCCAGAGCGGCCACTAACGATCACTAAACGCATAGCAAAAACCTCTAAAGTTGCGCATCAAGCACTGTTTGATATAAGGCGGCATTATCGCGCGCATTACGCAAACGTTCACGAACATCATCTTGTTCAAAAATGCTGGCAATTTGTCGTAGCAATTCTAAGTGTTCATCAGTGGCTTCTTCAGGCACTAACAAGACAAAAAGTAGATCCACCGGCTCGCCATCAATGGCGTCAAAATCCACGGCAGTCTCTAGGTGTAGCACAGCACTGATCGGAGCGGTGCAACCAATCAGGCGGCAATGAGGTATGGCAATGCCATTGCCAAAACCCGTCGAACCGAGCTTTTCGCGAGCCACTAGGCTTTCAAAAAGTACGTCTTCGTCAATATCAGGTAAGTCAGAGGCAATTAAGTGGGCAATGTATTCAAGTACGCGTTTTTTACTGCCACCCGGTACGTTCACTTGGGAACGCTCCGGGGTCAGTATATGTTCTAATCGAATCATATGGTTCTTAACGTTCTAATACGCCTTTTTGGCGATCCAGTTGTTTTTCTTTATGTTTAATTAATTGACGATCCAGCTTGTCAACCAGCAGGTCAATCGCGGCGTACATATCATCATGCTCAGCGTTAGCATTCACATCACCGCCTGCAATGAGCAGAGTTGCATCGATCTTTTGTTTCACTTTCTCAACGCTCAATGTTACGCGGATGCTGGTGATTTTATCAAAGTGACGCTCCAGCTTAGCAAATTTATTATTGATGTACTCACGTAGGGCTTCAGTGACTTCGAGTTGATGACCTGTGATGGTTATTTGCATACCGTTCTCCTTAGTTTCACTGCTTAGTGCGGTGTTTGCAGGATTGTACCGCCTGCGTAAATTAAGTGTTACTGACCAACGTCTATAAAAGCTGCTTTCGTTCAGTTGAAGACGCTATACCTAGGGATTCTCGGTATTTGGCAATGGTGCGCCGTGCGATTTGAATCCCTTGTTCATCCAGTAAACCAGCGATCTTGCTATCACTCAATGGTTTTTTAGGATTTTCTGCCGCAACCAACTTTTCAATAATGGCTCGAATCGCTGTAGATGAACATTCGCCGCCTTGAGACGTACTCACGTGGCTGGAGAAGAAATACTTTAACTCATAAATGCCACGCGGCGTATGCATATATTTTTGCGTTGTCACGCGCGAAATGGTTGACTCGTGCATTCCAACGGCTTCTGCAATTTCGGCCAAGACTAAAGGTTTCATAGCTTCGGGGCCGTAATCAAAAAAGCCGCGCTGATAATCTAAAATTTGCGTGGCAACTTTGAGTAAAGTTTCATTGCGGCTTTGCAGGCTTTTAATAAACCAGCGTGCTTCTTGTAACTGTGTGCGCATAAAGGTGTTGTCGGCGCTGTTGTCAGCACGCTGCACAAAGCCTGCGTATTGCGCATTCACACCGAGGCGTGGCGCAACTTCAGGGTTCAGTTCGACGATCCAGCGGTTATTAGCCTTGCGCACAATGACGTCAGGCACAATATATTCAGGCTCTTTACTCTCAATAATTGAGCCTGGGCGTGGATCAAGCGTCTGAATAAGATCAACGATATTTTTAAGCGCATCTTCTTTGATACGCATACGGCGCATCAGTTGATTGTAATCACGAGCGCCCAGTAGTTCGAGATGCTCTTTGCATAGGGTCTTGGCCTGTGCAAGCCACTGCGTGTCGCTGGGCAGTGTGTTGAGCTGCAGCAGTAGGCATTCGCTCAGGTTGCGTGCAGCAACACCTGTGGGCTCAAACTGTTGTACACGCTTGAGTACCATCTCCACTTCGTCCATTTCAATATGTTGCATAGGATCGAAGGACTCTTGAATTTCTTCAAGACTTTCTTGCAGATAACCATCGTTACCGATGCTATCGATAATCACGGTGGCAATCATGCGGTCGCTGTCGCTCATTTTGGCGAGGTTTAACTGCCAAAGTAAATGCGTTTGTAGATCAATGCCTGCAGATGTGGTGCTGGTAAAGTCCCACTCTTCAGAATTTGAACTGGGGATATTGCTGGCGCTGGACTGGTAAATATCCTCCCAAGAGGTGTCGATTTCCAGCTCACTGGGAATCTGTTCTGTCCAGTCTGTAGTCTCAGCAGGACTCGAAGTGTTTTCTGCTGCTTCGTTAGGCTCAGCAGCTTGCGTATGGCTCGATTGTTCTTGCGCTGTATTTTGGCTGCCACTGCTGCTGGGATTGTTGTCATCCTCCACTTCAAGCATAGGGTTACTGTCCAAGGCTTCTTGGATTTCTGCTTGCAAGTCTAGGGTCGACATTTGCAGCAAGCGGATGGCTTGTTGCAGTTGCGGGGTCATGGTCAGTTGCTGACCCATCTTTAAAACGAGTGAGGCTTTCATAGTGGAAAGGCATGACTCCTATATTATCAGTGCGCTAATACATGGCTCTTAGCAAGATTTATGCCTGAATTTTTCGTGTTTGCATAGACTTGACAAGCAGCGCATAACAATAAAGTTTTTGGTGGCGCAGAAACAAGGCTGTATCTATAGGTATAACAGCCTTTGTCTTAGGGTCAAAGGTGAAATTCTTGACCGAGATAAACATCTTTAACCAATTGGTTTTCTAGGACGCTGCTAGGTGAGCCTTCAGCAATAATCTTGCCCGCGCTGACGATGTAGGCTGTTTCACAGATATCGAGGGTTTCACGCACGTTATGGTCAGTGATCAGTACACCGATACCTTTGTCTTTTAGGTGGTTGATAATCTGTTTGATATCGCCAACAGAAATGGGGTCAACCCCAGCAAAGGGTTCATCGAGCAAAATAAACTTAGGGTCAGTGGCCAAGGCTCGAGCAATTTCAACGCGGCGGCGTTCGCCACCTGACAGGCTCATACCTTTGCTGTCACGCAAGTGAGTAATATGAAACTCTTGCAGCAGATCATCCAGTGCTTGCATGCGGCCAGCGCGATCTAAATCTTTGCGTAACTCTAAAATTGCCAGAATGTTATCGGCCACGCTGAGCTTGCGAAAGATCGAGGCTTCTTGCGGCAAGTAACCAATACCTGCGCGGGCACGACCGTGCATAGGCTGAAAGCTGACATCGGTATCGTCAATAAACACAGTACCCTTATCTGCTTTGACTAAGCCGACAATCATATAAAAACAGGTGGTCTTACCGGCGCCGTTCGGGCCGAGTAAGCCAACCACTTGGCCGCTTTTAATGGAGACGCTGACGTCATGGACAACAGTACGGCCTTTATAGCTTTTAGCTAGGTTTTTAGCGGTTAAGGTACTGCTCATGGCGCACTAGACTCTGTTTGTGTGTCTTTGTTTTTTGGCTGTATGACCATGTTGATACGCGGTGCTGGTGTGCTCACCGTGCCTTGTTTGGCGCGACCTGCAGTGACGATTTGTTTTTTCGTGTCGTAGATAATCTTCTCGCCACGGAAGGTGCTGCCTTGTTGGATTACTTTAGCCTGGTCAACAATAACGATCTTTTCATTTGCGGCAAAGTACTGAATGGTTCTGCCATAAGCCTGCACAATATCTTTATCTGCAGCTGGTTGCTGCTCGTAATATGCAGGTTGGCCTACCGAAGTGAACACATCGATATCACCGTTATTATTCAAGGTAATAGTCACAGTGTTGCCGGTGATCTTGAGTGTACCTTGGGTGATAATTACATCACCACGGTAAATCGCTACGCCACGCTTATCATCCATTTCAGCGCTGTCAGCCTGCACGTTAATCGGCTTGCTGCTATCTGAAGGCAAAGCATACGCCAGGCTGCTGAGCAGGCTGACGCTGGTGGCAAGGAGTACAGCTGTTGTTCTAGCGAACTTCATGTCGGCCTCTCACATTTGAAAGTAATTGCATTTTACTTTCATTTAAATAAGTTTGCATGCCAATACCTGTGGTAACGCCGTTGGCTGCTTCGATTTTTACTGCAAGTTTTGTGTGTGCGTAATCTGTTTCGGGCACGTAAGTCAAATGCTCAGTGGTCAGCAGGGTCGGGCGACCTTTCTCGTCGGTACGCGCAATACGCACCTGCTTAATCAGTTCTACTTCTTGGCCGTCTGGACTCACATGACTGCGCTCACTACTGATCTTCCAAGGTAGCTCAGTGCCGCGAAACAGTAATAATTCGGGCTGCAAAAGTACGGTGATATCATCGTGCTGAGTATGCTCAATGCGTGGGCTGTTGAGTTCATAATTAAGGCTGCCCGCATCGGTAAATTGTAAGGTATGGGTGCCTTGTGCAAAAAAGTCGATGCTGTTATCCGGTGGAGCAAAGGCTGCGGATTCAATTTCTGCAGGATTATGGATATTCCAATAGCCCAGCGCCGCGACAATCAATGCGATCGGTAAAAAGAATAGCGCCAGACGTAAGTTTGCAGACATAAATACAACCCGAAATTATAAGTAAGCGTTCTGCGCGTCTGCAAGGGTACCTTGCGCAGCCATAATAAACTCACACAATTCACGTGCCGCACCTTCACCACCGCGCAGCGATGTGACACCTTGTGCGTGTTGACGTACAAAGGTATTGGCATTCGCTACGGCAATGCCCAGCGCGACACAACGAATAGGTGCTAAGTCTGGTAAATCATCGCCTAGATAGGCAACCTGATCGTAAGAAAGTTGCAAGCGGGCTAATAACTCATCCAAAGCAACGCGTTTGTCTTCACGGCCTTGTACCACATGCGCAATGCCTAAGTTGGCTGCGCGGCGCTCAACTATAGTTGAGGTGCGTCCGGTAATAATAGCCACAGTCACGCCTGAGTTTTGTAGCATTTTAATGCCCTGACCATCGAGGGTGCTAAATGCTTTAGCTTCGCTACCATCGGCTAAAAAATACAGCTTACCATCGGTGAGTACGCCATCTACATCCAAAACCAGTAAACGTACCGCGCGGGCGCGTTGGACTAAGTCACTGTGAGTTAAGTGCAGCATTACATCACTCCTGCACGTAATAAATCGTGCATATTTAACGCGCCAATGGCTTGGTTTTGTTGGTTGATGACTGGCAGCGAGCTGATTTTATGATCTTCCATAATTTTTAACGCTTCAGCAGCGAGCATCTCTGGGCGCGCGGTTTTACCACCATGGGTCATTAACTCAGCAATACTGGCATCACGCACATCAATACCTTTATCCAGGGCACGACGCAAATCACCGTCGGTAAAAATACCCGCTAGCGTTTGATCGGCTGCCAAGATCAAGGTCATACCTAAACCTTTTTGCGTCATTTCTAATAAGGCTTCACGCAGCGATGCATCACGCGATACAGCCGGCAATTCATCGCCACTGTGCATTACATGCTCAACTTTCAATAATAAACGACGACCTAAAGCACCGCCTGGATGCGAGAAAGCAAAGTCTTCTGGAGTAAAGCCGCGCGCTTCTAATAAAGCAATTGCTAATGCGTCACCGAGCACTAAAGTCACAGTGGTGGACGAAGTCGGAGCTAAATTCAGCGGGCAAGCTTCTTGCTCCACTTGGGTGTCGAGATTGACATCAGCAGCATGCGCTAAGGTTGAGTCAGGATTACCAGTCATACTAATTAAGGTCAAACCTAGGCGCTTAATCAGCGGCAGTAGGGTGACGATTTCATTGGTGGTGCCAGAGTTAGATAGCGCCAAAACGATATCGTCAGCAGTAATCATACCCATATCGCCGTGACTGGCTTCAGCTGGGTGCACAAAAAATGCGGGCGTACCGGTACTGGCTAAGGTAGCAGCAATTTTATGGCCGATATGCCCAGACTTGCCCATACCCACTACCACTACGCGGCCTTTGCCTTTTAAAATCAGCTCGCAGGCTTTCACAAAGCTGTCGTCGATGCGCGTGAGTAAGCTGCTAATGGCCTCTTGTTCGAGGCTAATAGTGCGCTTGGCCGATTCAATGAGGGTATGAACTGAGGACATAACTAAGTCTTCTTTAACATAAAAAACCAATTATACGTGATATTGCTGCGTAACTCATCAGCTATGACAGCGGGCTGCCGAGCCGATTATGGCGTGCTGAGTAGCCTGAGGCGTTTTAGTGGGGCTGAAAGTTTTCAAGCGTCTGCTGATAGAGTTTCGCCTACGAGTAAGATGCACCATTTTTACCACAATGACTTTATTTACGAGCCTGCCTAGCAAACACTGTAGAATGGCACTCAATTGCCCTGAGCGGGCTGAATCATCAGGGTAAACACCGATATGTCTTTTGCAAAATCAGGATTAATGCCAGCGCTGCTGGACAACTTAGAGCGCTTAAATTACACCGTGCCAACGCCGGTACAACAGCAGGCGATTACGCCGATTTTAATGGGTAAAGATATTTTAGCCGCCGCGCAAACCGGTACTGGTAAAACCGCAGCCTTCACCTTGCCGACTTTACAGTTGCTGCTCACCGAAGGCGTTAAAGTGACGTCCAACTGCGTGCGCGCTTTAGTACTGGTGCCGACGCGCGAGCTGGCTGAGCAAGTGCATGAGTCGATGCGTATGTATTTAGGCGATTTGCCACTACGCACGGCAGTGGCCTATGGCGGTGTCAGCATCAATCCGCAAATGATGAATTTGCGCCGCGGTGTGGATATTTTGGTGGCAACACCGGGCCGCTTGCTCGACTTGTATCAGCAAAATGCCCTGCGTTTTAATCAGATGCAATTGCTGATTCTTGATGAAGCCGACCGTATGCTGGACTTGGGTTTTGCTGAAGAGCTCAATGCGCTGTTTGCTTTGATGCCGCGTCAGCGTCAGACCTTATTGTTCTCGGCAACCTTCTCAGGCCCGATTCGCACCTTAGCGGGTAAGTTGCTCAACGATCCGGTACGCGTGGATGTCACGCCCAAGCACTCCGCTGCTGAGACGGTTAAGCAACACCTGATCGTGGTGGATAAAAAAAGCAAAACCGATTTGCTGTTGCACTTAATCGCCAGTCGTGAATGGGGTCAGGTGCTGGTCTTTGTGCGCACCCGTAAAGGCGCAGAGTATTTATCGAAGAAGTTACTCGCTGCTGGTGTCTCGGCGGATGCCATTCATGGTGATAAAACTCAGCCTGCGCGCATTAAAGCCCTGCAAGACTTTAAATTGGGACGTATTCAGATTCTCGTGGCCACGGATGTGGCGGCACGTGGTTTAGATATTGAGCAATTACCCCATGTGGTCAACTTTGATTTGCCGACTATTGCGCAAGATTATGTGCACCGTGTCGGTCGTACCGGTCGTGCAGGCTTAACCGGTGAGGCGATTTCCTTGGTCAGTGCTGATGAGATTGATGAGCTGATTGCGATAGAGGAGTTGCTTGGTATAAATATCAGACGTATGGATGAGCCGGATTTTTATGCCGAACACCGTTTGCCAGAAACCGTGCTCGGTCTAGGTAGTGTGCGTAAGCCGAAAAAACCCAAGAAGAATAAAGCCGCCAGTGCTGGGCAAATCCACTTGGGTGATATTTTGTCTGCGGATGCGCCACCCAAAGTCGTGGCGATACGTCAAGTGCCACGCCTGGCGGTGCCCACTCGTCACAAACCTAAGCCGAGTGATGCCAAGCCGCGTTAATTATCCGAGGCTTACTGAATTCATTGTGAGTGACTGGTATCAGCCGGTCACTGCTTTGAGTAGTGCTTGGCAATTGGTGGCGTGAAAGTCGGTCAGTTCTGGCCATAAATTGTTTGCAGTGTTGACCTGAACTGCATAAGCCCCAGCAGCTTGTGCAGTTTTTAAGTCCATTTGGAAGTCACCGACCATGATCATGTGCTGGGGGTGTACCTGCCAACTTTGAGCGATTTTCAGCAAGCCGTCCGGATCAGGTTTAGGAATGGCTTGCTCACGCCCAAGAATGTGCTCATCAGAAAAATAATCACGCAAGCCAATGGCACCTAAAGTCAGCAGGGCTAACTCACGAGCATTGCGGGTTAAAATTGCGAGTTGGCGCTGCTCGTTATGTAGATGCTCAATCAGCTCAATAGCGCCTGGGGCGGGTTGCGAGTTGAGTGCCAGTTCGCGCTCATGCTCTAACAACCAAGCGTGCTTTTCTTGGCCTTCTAGGGTCGGTAGTGAGGCCAAGTGTCCTAAAATATCGGCAGACTCAGGGATCTCTAAAATACGACGAATATGCTGGAAATCATGTACGGCAACAGTCAAAGTACCGTCCATATCGAACACCCAGTGTTGGCATGTTTGTAGCATCATGATGCTCACCCTAAAATATCTTTGTGTTGCCAGTCGCCGCGCGAACGAATTAAACCTTCTTGAGCGACTGATGCGACCAGTTGACCGTCACGAGTGTAAATGCTGCCGCGAGAAAAGCCGCGGGCATTACCTGCCCAAGGGCTGTCACTGGCATAGAGTAACCAGTCATCTAAGCACACTTCTTCATGGAACCAGATCGAGTGATCGAGACTGGCCACCTGCATATTGGGCTGCCAAATGGATGCGCCATGTGGAATTAACGAAGTGGTGAGCAAGCTGAAGTCGGAGACATAGGCCAGTAAGTGTTTATGCAAAGCGGGTGATTGAGGTAAAGGGGCGCAGGGCTTAAACCACACGTGCTTAACGGGCTCACCGACCTCTGGGTGCAATGGATCCAGTACTTGTACGGGGCGAGTTTCAATGGCTTTGGCGCGCAGCATTTTTTCGCGGTTTTCTTTCGTTAGCGCTTGAGCTAAGTAGGGAGAGAGCACCTCTTCGGGTAACAGTTCTTCAGGTGGCGGTACATCAGGCATCGCAGTTTGATGGCGAAAGCCTTCTTCGCTGTTATGAAATGATGCGCTGCAGGTGAAGATCGGTTGGCCGTTTTGAATGGCCGTCACGCGGCGGGTGCTAAAGGTGCCGCCATCACGAATGCGCTCGACTTGGTAAACCACAGGTTTGCGTGCGTCACCGGCACGTAAAAAGTAGCCATGCAGTGAGTTGGCTTGACGCGACTCGTCTACGGTTTGGCTGGCTGCGGATAGCGCTTGGCCTAAAACTTGGCCACCGAAAAGTTGGCGAAAGCCCAGTTCTTGGCTGCTGCCACGAAATAGGTTTTCTTCGATAGTTTCCATATGTAGTAGAGATATGAGCTGATCAAGAGGTGATTTCATTGGGTTCCTTGCACGCTAACAGACACGCCATAAAATTGTGATACTGGTCAATAAGGGCTAGATACTAAAGATTTTTTTAACTTTTGTCGGCTCTGGATTGCGCGGCTGCTATTATTTGGTTTTTAACATCCAGCGAAGGCGCCCACTTAATGGCAGATTCTCAAGATACTTTAATTGTGGCGCCAGTGTGCATTATTGGTGGCGGACCTGCCGGGCTCATGGCTGCTCAAGTCTTAGCGCAAGCGGGTTATGCCGTGCATGTGTTCGATGCGATGCCGTCGCTGGGGCGTAAGTTTTTATTGGCAGGCATTGGTGGTCTCAATATTACTCACAGTGAAGATGCGCAGACTTTTGCGCAGCGCTACAGCGCGCCAACGGATTGGGTGCGGCAGTGGTTGACGCAATTTGCTGGCCAATCGGTACGCGACTGGGTGCATAGCTTAGGTGTCGACACCTTTGTCGGAACTTCAGGCCGGGTCTTTCCTAAAGAAATGAAAGCGGCGCCGTTACTGCGGGCTTGGTTGCAGCGTTTGCGTGCGATGGGTGTAAAAATTCATACACGCAGCCGTTGGTTGGGCTGGGATGCGCAGGGTGCGTTGCGTATTGCTACGCCTGAGGGTGAGCGCGCAGTGTCGGCGCGAGCATTATTATTGGCTTTAGGTGGTGGTAGTTGGCCGCGTTTGGGCTCGGATGCGGCTTGGATTCCCGTGCTGCAGGAGCAGGGCGTTGCTGTTGCAGCATTAGAGGCTAGCAACTGTGGTTTTGATGTGGCTGGCTGGAGTGCAGTTTTTGCTGAGAAATACATCGGTGCACCGGTCAAAAACACTGCGCTGAGTGTTGCCGGCCAAGCCTTTCGACAAGGTGAGTGGGTGGTCACGCAAAGCGGCATTGAGGGCAGTTTGGTTTACGCTTTGTCAGCAGCGATTCGTCAAGAAATAACTGCACATGGACGCTGCACCGTCTATCTTGATTGCTTGCCACATAAAAGCTTAGCCCAAGTTGAAGCCGCGTTAACCCAGCCGCGCGGGAAAAAAACTCTGAAAAAATATTTACAGGCGCGCCTTGGTTTAGAAGGCGTGAAAGCGGCTTTAGTGCGTGAGTTTGCTCCTGCTGAGTGTTTTACTGATATGACGCAGTTGGCGCGTTATATTAAAGCGCTGCCTATTGAGTTGCTGCGTGCACGGCCTATGGCTGAAGCTATCAGTACTGCCGGTGGTGTATGTGCTGAGATGTTCGATGACGGCTTAATGCTGCAGGCTAAACCTGGGGTGTTTTGTGCTGGTGAAATGCTCGACTGGGATGCGCCGACCGGTGGCTACTTATTAACCGCATGCTTGGCCAGTGGTTTTATCGCAGGTCAAGGTATGCTGCGTTGGTTGGCGGTACAGGCGGAGGCTTAAAATTTATCAATCAGTGCTTGCGGTGCTGGAAAATGCATCGTAGTCTTCGCAGCGGAGAGTCGATCGGACAGTCGCTGCCTGCTTACTTCGGTAATCAGGGGGAGGAAAGTCCGGGCTCCGTAGGGCGAAGTGCCAGGTAACTCCTGGGAGGCGTGAGCCTATGGAAAGTGCCGCAGAAAATAACCGCCTAAGCACGCAAGTGCCGGTAAGGGTGAAAAGGTGCGGTAAGAGCGCACCGCATGGCTGGTAACAGTCCATGGCTAGGTAAACCCCACTTGGAGCAAGACCAAATAGGGATCCATTGGCGTGGCCCGCGCTGGATCCGGGTAGGTTGCTTGAGGTCGTCAGTGATGGCGATCCTAGAGGAATGACTGTCCTCGACAAAACCCGGCTTATAGATCGACTCTCCACCTTCCTTTGCCGCCCAACAACCGTTGGTCGGTTCTTTATATGTGTAATATTCTCGTAAATCACTTTAGCTTTTAAGGCTAGGGTGCTCCTCGCTATAGTTTTATGCTCCGAGCCGTTGATGTAAAGATGAATCAAACCCAGCCGTGCGACACAAGATCGTCAATTATAAAAGGCTTTTCTGTCTTTATCGCTTGACGGTGGGTGGCTGTGATTTCTATAGTGTGCACCTGTGGCGTTAAGTGGGAGAAAGTGGGTTTTTCCACATAAGTGCTGCATAATACAGGGGCACAGCGGTGTTTCGCGGATCAAGCGCTATTAATCTTGACGCTAAAGGTCGCCTTGCGATGCCGAGTCGGTATCGAGATGAGTTGATTGAGCGTTGCGAAGGTCAAATGGTTATTACCATTGATCTAGTTGACCCGTGCCTGTGTATTTATCCTTTGCCAGACTGGGAAAAAGTTGAAGAGCAACTCAGTCAAATGCCATCTTTACGTGCGCAAACCCGCCAGCTGAATCGTCTTTTGATTGGCAGTGCTGTTGATTTAGAGCTCGATAACAGTGGTCGCTTATTAATACCCGTGCGGCTACGCGAGCAAGCTCAACTCACTAAGCAAGTCATGCTCGTTGGGCAGCTGAATAAGTTTCAGTTGTGGGATGAAAACAAGTGGAATGAGCTGCTAAGCGCTGATCTGGAAGATATTAAACATCCCGATCACCTACCTGAAGAATTAATGAACCTGGTCCTATAATTATTATGAGCGAAGCGTTAAGTCACATCACCGTGCTACTTGATGAGGCCGTGAGCGCCCTCGCAGTACATTCTGACGGCTGTTACGTCGACGGCACTTTTGGCCGTGGCGGTCACAGCCGTTTAATTTTAGAGCAAATGGGCGCTAATGGCTGCCTGTTAGGCTTTGATAAAGATCCGTTGGCCATTGCCACAGGCACTGAGTTAGCGCAGCAAGATGCGCGCTTTGCGATTGTGCAGCGCAGTTTTGCCGAGATGGATAGCGAGTTGCAGCAGCGTCAGTTGTTTGGTCAAGTTGATGGCGTCTTGCTCGACTTAGGTGTGTCTTCACCGCAAATTGATGACGGTGAGCGTGGCTTTAGTTTTATGCATGACGGCCCTTTAGATATGCGTATGAATCCAGCGCAAGGTATCAGTGCCGCGCAGTGGGTGGCGCAAGTCAGTGCTGAAGAAATGGCGCGAGTGTTTAAAGAGTATGGCGAAGAACGCTTTGCCAAGCGTATGGCTAATGCGGTTGTTGCTCGTCGTGAAATTGAGCCTTTTACCCGTACGGGTGATTTGGCTGCAGTATTAACTGAAGCTAATCCTGCTTGGGAAAAAGGTAAAAATCCGGCCACCCGAGCGTTTCAAGGTATGCGTATTCATTTAAATAATGAGTTAGGTGACTTGGAAAAAGGCCTAGAAGCGGCCATGGCTGCTTTAAAAGTAGGCGGCCGTTTGGTGGTGATCAGTTTCCATTCCTTGGAAGATCGTATTGTTAAACAGTTTATGCGTCGTTTAGCTAAAGGTGAGGCAGATCAACTGCCGCGCCACTTACCGATTATTCCAGAGAAGTTTGAGCCGATTGTCAAATTACTTGGTAAGCCGCAATACGCCAGCGCAGCTGAATTAAAAGCTAATCCGCGAGCACGCAGTGCCGTAATGCGCGTGGCGGAGAAGCTACGGTGAGCAAAATGTATGCAAAACCATTACCGCGCTTAAGCGGTATTTTGCTGTTTTTGTTTATTGCTAACGTAGTGACTGCCGTATTGGTGTCTTATTCGGCGCACACCAGCCGTAAGTATTTAAATGAGCTGTTTGAAGCGACGCAAATCCGCGATCGCACTCAAGCAGAGTGGGGACGCTTTGTCTTAGAGCAAAGTACTTGGACGGCGCATAACCGTATTGAAAGCTTAGCCATACAACAGCTGGATATGCATATCCCAGAGCCAGCAGCGATAAGGATGGTCAGCCCATGAAGTATGTTCCCGATGTTGAGCATCCAACGCGTTTTGTCATTTTCTTAACCTTACTGCTCTTGTTTGCCGCTGCCATTGCGGCGCGCATAGTGTATCTGCACGTGTTTCACCATGAGTTTTTAGCCATGCAAGGCGATGCGCGCGCCATGCGTAATATTCCTATTCCGGCACACCGTGGTGTTATTACAGATCGTAATGGTGAGCCGTTAGCCGTCAGTACACCGGTGATGACGCTGTGGGGGAATCCAAAAGAATTAGTCAAAGACAAGGCGCGCTGGGGAGAGTTGGCCGCAGTTTTAGAGTTAAAACCTGCGGAATTAATGCAGCGCATTGAAGCGAACGCCGGTCGTGAATTTATGTATTTGGCGCGTCGTTTAACGCCAGAGCATGGCCAAAAAGTATTGGATCGAAAAATCGCTGGCGTGTATAGCCGCGAGGAGTTCCAACGTTTTTATCCAGCCGGAGAAGTGGCAGCGCAATTGGTTGGCTTTACCAATATTGACGATCAGGGACAAGAAGGCGTTGAGTTGGCCTTTAATGATTGGCTGACCGGTGTGCCGGGCAAGCGTCAAGTGATTAAGGACCGTCGTGGTGATTTGATTCGTGATCTGCAAGTTAGAGAAAACGCTAAGCCGGGTAAAGAGTTGGCTTTATCCATCGACTTGCGACTGCAGTATTTAGCGCACCGTGAGTTGCGTAAAGCCATTCTTGAGTTTGAAGCCAAAGCAGGTTCTTTAGTGATGATTGATGTGCGTACCGGTGAAATTTTAGCCATGGTCAATCACCCCACTTACAACCCTAATAATCGCCGTAATCTCGACCCGCAAGCGACCCGTAACCGAGCCTTGATTGACGTGTTTGAGCCCGGTTCAACGGTCAAACCGTTCTCCATTGCGGCAGCATTAGGGACCGGACGTTGGCGTCCTGAGTCCACTGTCGATACGGGTAATGGGCAAATGCGTATTGGCCGTTACACCATTCGCGATGTGTCACGTGGTGGACTGTTGGACTTAACCGGCGTATTGAAAAAATCCAGTAACGTGGCCATCAGTAAAATTGCTTTAGATATTGGTGCGCAGCCTGTGTATGACATTATGCAAGGCATCGGCTTTGGTGCGGATACCGGATTAGGCTTTCCCGGTGAGCGCGTAGGTCAATTACCCATGCACCGCAAGTGGGGGCAAGCGGAAACGGCAACTTTAGCCTATGGCTACGGTGTTTCAGTGACAGCTGTGCAGTTGGCACATGCTTATGCTGTCTTGGGTAACCAAGGCCGCAATATGCCGTTGTCCTTATTGCGCCGTGACCGCCAGGCTGAGCAAGGTACACAAGTTATTGATCCAAAGATTTCTAGTGATGTCATGACGATGCTGCAAGCTGTGGTTGAAGAAGCGGGCGGTGGTGGCGCGCGTGCACAAGTGCCGGGTTATCACGTCGGTGGTAAAAGTGGTACCGCGAAAAAACTCGCTGCAGGTGGTGGCTATACCAAGAGTTCTTACCGCTCATTATTTTCCGGAGTCGGGCCGATTGATAACCCGCGAGTTGCCACTGTAGTGGTGATCGATGAGCCAAGCAAAGGCGGTTATTACGGTGGTTTAGTGGCTGCGCCCGTCTTTGGTCGGGTGATGGCCGGAGCATTACGCATGCTGAATGTGCGTCCAGATAATTTACCAACTGAAACGCAAAACGCGGTGGTTGGCTCAGCACAAGGAGGGCGTGGCTAATGGCAGTGCCTTTAAATCAATTATTTCCCCAAGCACCCAGTGCCACACTCATTCGTGAGCTGACCCTTGACAGCCGTAAGGTGCGCCCTGGAGACTTGTTTTTAGCTGTTGAAGGTACCCAGCAAGATGGGCGCACCTATATTGGTGATGCCATTGCGCGCGGTGCTGCAGCTGTTATTTACGAAGCTGACGCTGCGCTTGATATGCAAGACAGTGAGGCTTTGTTGATTCCTGTGCGTGGCTTACAGGCGCAGTTGTCCAATATTGCTGGGCGTTTTTACGGTGATGCCAGTCGCACTATGCGTGTTGTGGCAGTGACTGGTACGAACGGCAAAACCAGCGTGACACAGTTGATCGCACAAGCATCTGATTTGCTCGGTCAGACATGTGGCTTGGTAGGGACTTTGGGTAGCGGCTTTTATGGCAGCTTAACTCAAGGGCACTACACCACACCGGATCCGTTGACAGTACAAGCAACGCTGGCTGACTTGAAAAATGCTGGCGCAAAAATGGTGGCGATGGAAGTGTCGTCGCATGGTCTGGCGCAACAGCGCATTGAGGCTGTGCATGTGGATGTGGCGGTGTTGACCAATCTAACCCGTGATCATCTGGACTACCATGGCTCGATGTCAGCTTATGCTGAAGCCAAAGCCCGCCTCTTCCGCTGGCAGGGTTTAAAGGCGCAGGTGCTGAACTTAGACGATGAGTTTGGCCGTGAACTGGCCGCGCAGCATGCACCGACGTCACGTTTAATTACTTACAGCTTAGATGACAGCAGTGCCACAGTGTACTGCCGTAATATTCGCTTTAGCACCCATGGTATTCAAGCCGAAGTGGTAACGGCGCAAAGCGAAGGTAATTTATCGAGTAGTTTGATTGGCCGCTTTAATCTAAGCAATTTGTTGGCGGTGATTGGCGCTTTACTGGCTTTGGGTTACTCCTTGGCTCAAGCGCTGAGTGTGCTACCTAAGCTGCAAGGTCCGGCTGGACGGATGCAGGTATTAGGTGGTCAAGAGCAGCCCGTGGTGGTGGTTGATTACGCCCATACCCCGGATGCGTTAGAGCAGGTTCTAACCGCTCTGCGCCCGCATGTGGCGCCGGGTGGACGTTTATTGTGCTTGTTTGGCTGTGGTGGCGAACGTGATAAAGGTAAGCGTCCTTTGATGGCCGCGGCCGTTGAGCGTTTAGCCGATGCAGTTATTGTGACGGATGACAACCCGCGTGGTGAAGACCCAGCCGCCATTCGTGCAGAAATTCTTGCAGGCTTTAGTGCGGCAGCGCAGGTCACTGAAGTGGCCGAGCGCGGTGCGGCAATCGCCCAGCTTATTGCCCAAGCTACACCGCAAGATGTGCTGGTATTGGCTGGCAAAGGCCATGAAGATTATCAAGAGATTGGGCAGCAGCGCCAACACTTCTCTGATATTGAGCAGGCGCAATTAGCTTTGGCTGCATGGCAGGTGGCGCATGTTTAAAGCGCTGCAGTTGAGCGAGTTAGTGAGTCCGCTTGCGGCAATTTTATACGGCGCAGATATTGAGTTTAGTGCGTTGAACACTGATAGCCGTAAAATTACCCCCGGTCAGCTATTTGTCGCGTTGCGAGGTGAGTTTTTTGATGGTCATCGCTATCTAGCTGATGTGGCCAAGCGCGGTGCAGTGGCCGCCATTGTGGAAGAGTATCAAGCGGATATTCAACTGCCGCAGTTGCTAGTAGCAGATACTCGCATTGCTCTAGGACAGATTGCTGGGCTCAATCGTGAGCAGTTCACTGGGCAAACAGTTGCGGTGACGGGCTCCAGTGGTAAAACCACAGTTAAAGAAATGCTTGCCAGTATTTGCCGTAGCGCTTTAGGTGAAGCTGCGGTGTTAGCCACGCGCGGTAATTTAAATAATGATTTAGGCGTGCCTTTTACTTTGCTGGAGCTCAATGCCCAGCATCGTGCCGCTGTGGTTGAACTTGGAGCTTCACGTCCCGGTGAAATTGCCTACACCGCCGCTTTAACTCAGCCGATGGTTGCCGTGATCAGTAATGCCGGGATGGCGCATGCCGGTGAGTTTGGTGGTCCTGAGCATATTGTGTTAGCTAAAGGTGAGATTCTCGACGGTCTGCGTGCTGAGCACACCGCGGTGCTAAATCTAGATGACGCAGCTTTTGAGCAATGGCGTGCGCGTAATACCCAGTGTCAGGTGTTAAGTTTTTCCACTCGCTGTGCGGATGCCGATATTTATGCCAGCGCTATTGTTAGTAACGCCCAAGGTCGTATGGGTTTTAACCTGCATGGCGTAGCCGGTGAGTGCTTTATACAGCTAGCGGTATTGGGTTTACACAACGTCAGTAATGCCTTAGCGGCAGTGGCAGCGGCACATGCTTTAGGCTTGCCATTGTCAGCTATACGCCAGGGTCTTGAAGGTATGAAAGCGATTTCCGGACGCAGCATGGTGTATGAGTGTGCCGGTCACGTACAGATTATTGATGACAGTTATAACGCCAACCCAGCCTCGATTCGTGCAGCCATTGATGTATTACAAAATATGCCAGGCCAGCGCGTATTGGTGTTAGGTGATATGGGTGAGTTGGGCGCCTGGGCTGAGCAAGAACACGCACAGATTGGCGCTTATGCTAACGGTAAAGTTGATGCAGTATTTGCCACCGGACCTTTGATGCAACATGCGGTTGCACAATATTCTGGTGTTGCAGGGCACTTTTTAGAACAAAACAGTCTGATTGAAGCACTGCTTACGCAAGTAAGTGGTCCTGCAACATTTTTAATTAAAGGTTCACGTGGCGCAGCAATGGAAAACGTTGTGAGCGCACTGCGTACAAGTTTAGGGGATGCACTCTGATGTTGCTTTTATTGGCGGAGTATTTACAACAGTACCACAAAGGCTTTGCGGTCTTTCAGTACCTGACTCTGCGTGGTGTGTTTGGTGTTTTGACAGCACTAGTCATGTCGCTGTGGCTGGGTCCGAAAATGATTCGCATGCTGCGTAACTTGCAAATTGGTCAATCGGTACGTACCGACGGCCCGCAATCGCACTTGGCTAAATCCGGTACGCCAACCATGGGCGGCGCATTGATTTTGGCCTCCATCACTATCAGTACCTTGCTGTGGGCCGATTTAAGCAATCGTTATGTGTGGATTGTGTTGCTGGTCACGCTGCTATTTGGTGCGATTGGTTGGGTGGATGATTACCGCAAGGTGGTAGAGAAAAACTCCCGCGGTTTACCCGGGCGCTGGAAGTACTTTTGGCAGTCAGTCTTTGGTTTGGGGGCGGCCTTAGTGCTGTATTACACCGCACAAACACCGGCTGAAACGGCACTCATTGTGCCTTTCCTCAAAGATATCAGTATCCCGCTTGGTGCGGGTTTTATCGTTTTAACCTACTTGGTGATTGTTGGTACCAGTAACGCGGTCAACCTGACCGACGGCTTGGACGGTTTAGCGATTTTGCCTACAGTCTTAGTGGGTGGAGCCTTAGGTATCTTTGCCTACTTGTCAGGCCATATTAGTTTTGCTCAATACTTGTTTATTCCTTATGTGCCGGGCGTGGGTGAGCTGATTATTTTCTGTGGCGCTCTGGTGGGTGCCGGCTTAGGTTTTTTATGGTTTAACACTTACCCAGCACAAGTCTTTATGGGTGACGTGGGTGCTTTAGCACTGGGCGCTGCTCTAGGTACTGTGGCAGTGATTGCCCGCCAAGAGATTGTCCTGTTTATCATGGGCGGTGTGTTTGTGGTGGAAACCCTATCGGTAGTGATTCAGGTGTTGTCATTTAAATTGACCGGCAAGCGCGTCTTCCGCATGGCACCGATTCATCACCATTTTGAATTAAAAGGCTGGCCGGAGCCGCGCGTGATTGTGCGCTTTTGGATTATTACTGTGGTTCTAGTCTTGATCGGACTGGCCACCTTGAAGCTGAGGTAAGCATAGGTGCAGAGCATCCATCAGCACGCACAGATTGTAGTTGGCCTGGGTAAAAGTGGCATGTCTTTGGTGCGCTTTTTAGCCAGCCAAGGTCAATCCTTTACTGTAGTGGACAGCCGCGAGCAGCCGCCTGAGTTATCCACCTTGCAGCGCGATTATCCGCAGGTCGCTGTGCACTGTGGGCCTTTGTCTGCAGACTTGTTAAGCAGTGCTGAAGTCTTGTACGTCAGTCCTGGCTTAGCCTTAAGTACGCCGGCGCTGCAGGCAGCGATTGCTCAGGGTGTACGCATCTCTGGCGATATTGACCTGTTTGCTCAATGTGCTCGTGCACCGATTGTGGCAATTACTGGCTCCAACGCTAAAAGTAGCGTGACCACGCTGGTTGGGCAGATGTTTGCCGCGGCAGGTTTCAATGCAGCGATTGGCGGTAATTTAGGTGTGCCCGCGTTAGATTTACTCGATGATGCGGTTGATGTGTATGTGATGGAGTTGTCGAGTTTTCAGCTAGAAACCACCTCGCACTTACAAGCACGTGTAGCGGTATGCCTGAATATCAGTGAAGATCATATGGACCGTTATGTTGATTTAGATGGTTATATTGCCGCTAAGCAACGGGTCTTTAAGCATGCGCAAACCGTGGTGGTCAATCGCGATGATGTCGCGTCCCAGCCACAACAGCCGCCAGCGCAGGTCATTAGCTTTGGTTTGTCGATACCGCAAGCGGGCGAATTTGGTTTGCGTGAGCGGGATGGCGAAACATATTTAGCGCTAGGTGAGCAACTCTTGCTAGCGGTCAAGCACTTAAAGGTGCGTGGCAGTCATAATTACGCTAATGCTTTATCTGCCTTAGCTTTGGGTACGGCAATGCAGTTGCCGATGCCGGCGATGTTGCAGGCATTACAAGATTTTGTTGGACTTGAGCATCGCTGCCAGTGGTTGTGTCAAGTGCAAGGTGTGGATTGGTACAACGACTCTAAAGCCACCAATGTGGGCGCTGCTTTAGCGGCCATTGAAGGTCTGGGGGCTGACCATGCTGGTAAACTTGTGTTGATTGCGGGTGGTGACGGCAAGGGTGCTGACTTTTCCAGCCTGAAGATACCCGTGATGCAATATTGTCGCGCAGTCATAGTGCTGGGCCGTGATGGTGAGCGTGTTGCGCAAGCTGTAGCGGGCAGTGTACCGATTGAGCGGGTGACAACTCTTGAGGCGGCGGTCACTGTTGCGGCACGCCTCGCACAAACGGGTGATAGCGTGTTATTAGCCCCGGCATGTGCGAGTTTAGATATGTTTAAAAGCTTTGAGCAGCGCGGTGATGTGTTTGCGCAAGCGGTGAGGGATTTGTTATGAGTATCCGTGATTTTATCGCGCAGCCATCGCCATGGCGTCATAACAATAAAGTTGATATCGATTTCCCGATGTTAACTGCGTGTTTGTTACTGATGGGTATTGGTTTGGTGATGATCGCCTCGGCCTCATCAGCTGTTGCTTATACCAATACTGGCAACACTTTCCATTATTTTATTCGTCATATGATTTATGTGTCCATTGCCTTAGTGGCGGGTGGCGTGACCTTGTTTGTGCCTATGTCGTTATGGCAGCGCTATAGCGGCTGGTTGTTAGTAGTGGCTTTTGTAGTGCTGATTCTAGTGTTGATTCCGGGTATTGGTCGTGAAGTGAATGGTTCGCGACGTTGGATTGGTGTCGGTATTTTTAATATCCAGCCATCGGAGTTGGCTAAACTGTTTATGGTGATCTTTTTAGCGGGCTTTTTAGTGCGGCGTAAAGAAGAAGTCAAGCAGCGCCTGCGTGGCTTGGCTAAGCCGCTGTTTCTTGCTGGTTTATTGGCTGGCTTGCTGATTAAAGAGCCTGACTACGGTGCGGCTGTGGTGATGCTCGGTAGCGTTATTATTATGCTGTATTTGGGTGGCGTTAGCTTAGTGCTTTCGGTGCCGCTATTGGTCATTTTGTTAGCAGGTTTTATGGCGTTTATTGGCCTTGAAGGCTATCACATGCAACGCCTGAGCACTTTTACCGATCCGTGGGGTGATCAGTACGGTGCCGGTTACCAGCTCACGCAAGCGCTGATCGCTTTTGGGCGCGGTGAATGGTTAGGTTTAGGTTTGGGAAATAGCATTCAAAAGCAATTCTTTCTACCTGAGGCACACACCGACTTTGTGTTCTCGGTGCTGGCTGAAGAGTTGGGTATGCTGGGTGCGCTGACGACCTTGGTTTTGTTTATGTTTGTCAGTGTGCGCGCACTCTATATTGGCGTCTGGGCTGAGCAAGCTAAGCAGTATTATTCGGCTTATGTCGCTTATGGTTTGGCTTTGTTATGGATTGCCCAAGTACTGATTAACTTAGGGGTGAATACCGGATTGCTACCGACTAAGGGGTTAACCTTGCCGTTTATCAGTTACGGCGGTAGTTCGTTAGTGGTGTGCTGCATCAGTTTGGCGATGCTGTTACGCATTGAGTGGGAGCGGCGTACACAGCTTTTGGCTGCTGATTCCATGAGCAAAGCACAAATCACAGCGATGGCGAAGGGGGTGCGCGGTGCGCGGTAATATTTTAATTATGGCTGCCGGAACCGGCGGGCATGTGTTTCCAGCCTTGGCTTGCGCGCAGGAATTTACCGCACGTGGCTATGCCGTGCATTGGCTGGGTGCTGGTCGGGGCATTGAGAATGAATTGGTGCCCGCCGCTGGCTATACCTTGCATACCCTGAAGATCAGCGGTTTGCGCGGTAAAGGTCTGGGCTCATTATTGACTGCGCCGTTTAAGTTGCTGGGCGCCTTATGGCAGGCCAAGCGTTTAATGCGCGAGCTTAAACCTGTGTGTGTCCTGGGTTTCGGTGGTTATGTGACGGGGCCAGGCGGTTTAGCGGCTAAATTATCCTCAGTGCCATTGGTGATCCACGAGCAAAACGCTGTCGCTGGTACGGCTAATCGCGCCTTAGCAACTTTTGCAACGCGTATGTGTGAAGCCTTTCCAAACACCTTTAAGCAGCGTAAAAACTGCATCACCACAGGTAATCCTGTGCGTGAGGCATTATTCCTCGAGACACCGCGCAAGAATTTAGCATCACGAGCGGTTAACTTGTTAGTGCTTGGTGGCAGTCTCGGTGCTGAACCACTGAATAAACTGCTGCCTGCGGCCTTAGCACAAGTGCCAGCTGAGTTACGACCGCAGGTGCAGCATCAAGCGGGGCGTAATAATGATCAGGTGACTCGCGAGCGCTACCAAGTGGCTGGGGTTGAGGCGCAAGTTGTACCTTTTATTAGTGATATGGCCAGTGCTTATGCGTGGGCTGATTTAGTGATTTGCCGCGCCGGTGCTTTAACCGTTAGCGAGTTGGCTGCAGCAGGTTTGGCTTCATTTTTAGTGCCGCTGCCGCATGCCATTGACGACCACCAAACGCGTAATGCCGAATTTCTGGCTCAGCAAGGCGCCGCTGTCTTGCTGCCACAACATGCTACTGATGCAGACCGATTAGCTGCACAGTTAACAGAGGTACTGATGGACAAGAAACGCATTAAAATCATGGGCCAACAAGCGCGCTTATTAGCACAACCCGATGCGACACAGCATGTGGTTGCGGCATGTTTGGAGGTGGCTCGTGGTTGATTTATTGCAGCCGACAACGGCTGAGATACGTCGTATGCGCCGTATTCGCCGCATTCACTTTATTGGTATTGGCGGCACAGGTATGTGCGGTATTGCTGAAGTTTTACGTAACTTAGGTTATGAAGTCTCAGGCTCGGACTTAAAGCCTTCAACAGTGACTGAGCGCTTACAAAGTCTCGGTGTGCAGGTGGTGTTTGGTCACCATGCCGAAAACGTTGAGCATGCGGATGTGCTGGTGGTTTCCAGTGCGATTAATCCATCGAATCCTGAAGTGGCGCGCGGTTTAGAGCGTCGTATTCCAGTGGTGCCGCGTGCAGAGATGCTGGCTGAGTTGATGCGCTACCGCCATGGCATTGCAGTGGCAGGTACCCATGGTAAAACCACCACTACCAGCTTGTTAGCTTCAGTCTTTGCGGCTGCAGATTTAGATCCAACCTTTGTGATTGGTGGTCGCCTGAATGCAGCTGGCAGTAATGCGCAGTTGGGTGCCGGTTGCTATTTGATCGCAGAAGCGGATGAGAGTGATGCCAGCTTCTTGCATTTGCAGCCGATGGTCTCAGTGGTGACTAATATTGATGCTGACCATATGAGTACCTATGGTGGCGATTTTAATAAGCTGAAAAAGACTTTTGTCGATTTTTTACATAACCTGCCGTTTTATGGTTTGGCTGTGTTGTGTGTTGATGACCCGTCGGTGCGCGAGATTGCTAAGCAGGTTAAGCGTCCAACGCTGACCTATGGCTTCTCCGACGATGCTGATTTGCGAGCTGTTGATGTGTCGCAAGAGGGTATGCGCACTTCCTTTACTGTCTTGCGCAAAGGCCGTGAGCCATTACCTGTGTCGGTGAATATGCCGGGCAAGCATAACGTGCTCAACGCTTTGGCAACCATTGCTATTGCCACTGATGAAGGCATTGCTGATAGCGCTATTATTGCTGGTTTATCTGGCTTTGAAGGTGTGGGTCGACGCTTTCAGATGTATGGCGAGTTGCCAGTTGCCGGTGGCAGTGTCATGTTGGTTGACGATTACGGTCACCACCCCAGTGAAGTGTCTGCAGTGATTAAGGCGGTACATGATGGCTGGCCGGGACGTCGTTTAGTGATGGTGTATCAGCCGCACCGTTATAGTCGTACCCGTGATTTGTACGAGGATTTCGTGCAAGTTCTTGGCGATACCAATGTGCTGTTATTGCTGGAAGTCTATCCGGCTGGTGAAGAGCCTATACCCGGCGCAGGTAGCCGTCAGTTGTGCCATAGCATACGTCAGCGCGGTCGCTTAGATCCTTTATATGTTGAGCGAGGGACTGATCTTGCGCCTTTGTTAAAGCCCTTACTGCAACCGGGTGATATTTTATTGTGCCAAGGCGCCGGCGATGTCGGTGGCATTGCCCCTAGTTTACTTAAACACCCTTTATTTACCGCACACACTGAGGATGCCGGCGTATGAGTCAGTCCCTAGATATTCAAGCATTAGGCCGTGTTGCCGTCCTTTACGGTGGCCGCAGTGCAGAGCGTGAAGTTTCACTCAATTCCGGGGCGGCTGTGTTAGCTGCACTACAACATGCAGGTGTCGATGCTTTTGGTATTGATGTGGGCGATGATTTTCTGGCGCGTCTGTGTGAGCAGAAAATTGATCGTGCCTTTATTGTTTTGCATGGTCGCGGTGGCGAAGACGGCACTGTACAAGGTTTGCTTGAGTGTGCGGGTATTCCTTACACCGGCAGCGGTGTGCTCGCTTCAGCCTTAGCAATGGATAAGCTGCGCACAAAACAGATTTGGCACAGTGTGGGTTTACCTACGCCACGTCACGCAGCCTTAGTCACTGAAGAAGATTGTCATCAAGCAGCACAAGACTTAGGTTTTCCACTGATTGTAAAACCGGCCAATGAAGGCTCGAGCATCGGTATGGCGAAGGTGGATGACTTGGCAGGTTTGTTAGCTGCTTGGCAAGAAGCCCGTCATTTTGATTCGCAAGTGTTGGTGGAGCAATGGATCTCAGGACCTGAGTTCACTATTGCAATGCTCAATGGCGAAGTATTACCACCGATTCGCTTAGGTACCAGCCATGCTTTTTATGATTATGAGGCGAAGTATTTATCCAATGACACGCAATATCAGATTCCTTGCGGCTTATCTGCAGAGAAAGAAGCACAATTACGCACTTTAACCGCGCGGGCTTGTCAGACACTGGGCGTGACCGGTTGGGGACGTGCTGATGTGATGCAAGACGAGCAAGGTAACTTTTGGTTTTTAGAAGTTAATACTGTACCGGGGATGACTGATCACAGTTTGGTGCCCATGGCTGCACGTGCGGCCGGTTTAGATTTTAATGCCTTGGTATTAACTATTTTGGCTGGTACGTTACAGGTTAGAGGTTAATACTGTGAGTAGCGCAGGGCGGCAACATAAAAAAGCACCACCGCGTGGCGCAACACGACAAGCGTCACTCGGAGGTGCAAGTCGTACTGCCCAGCCAAAAGCGCCGAGACAGTGGCCCAAGCCTAATTTGACAGCGATCAGTTTAGTTGTGCTGATCGCTGCAGTTATTGCTGTGATGTTGAATTTTGAGCGAACGTGGCAATGGCTAAAGCCCCATGTGAATCCGGCCATTTCTACAGTGCGTGTATTGGGTGATTTGAGTGCAGCTAAACAACGTTTGGTTGAGCGTCAACTAATGCCGTATAGCGATGGCTTGTTTTTTTCTGTAGATATAGCCGCAGTGCGCGAAGTGTTAGATGAGTTACCTTGGGTGGCGAATGCAGAGGTTAGTCGAATTTGGCCTGACCAACTGCAGGTGATTATCCAAGAGCAATTGCCAGTTGCACGTTGGGGTGATGATGCGCTGTTAAGTACACAGGGATATTTATTTACTGCTGTAGATATTAGTGATTACGAGCATTTGCCGCAGTTATCCGGTCCTGCACAAGAGCAGGTACGGGTGATGCAGCAATATTTAACTTTTAGTCAGGCGCTACGGCCTTTAGGTTATTCGATTAAACAGTTAGAGATGCGTGAGCGTGGTAGTTGGTTTGTGACCACTCAGACGGGTTTGCAACTGTTATTTGGACGTGATCATTTAGTAGAAAAAATACGCCGTTTTGCTGTGGTGTATGAAGCTGAACTTAAACAACAGATTGAAAAAATTGAACGGGTTGATTTGCGCTATGCCAATGGTTTGGCTGTTGCTTGGCGCGCCCCGGCAGAAAATGAACCTGCAGCGGTAGTGGCGCAGTAAAGGAGAGAAACACATGGCACATGAAAATAACCACAACATGATTGTTGGTCTGGATATAGGTACCTCCAAGGTTGTGGCGCTCGTAGCCGAAGTCACTCCTGATGGTGAGTTGAATATTATTGGTATCGGTACCAGCCCCGTACGCGGCTTGAAAAAAGGTGTAGTGGTTAATATTGAGTCGACTGTGCAGTCCCTGCAAGCGGCGATTAATGAAGCACAGAAAGTTGCAGATTGCAGTATTCACTCTGTATTTGTAGGCATTGCTGGTAGTCATATTCGTAGTCAAAACTCAGATGGTATTGTTGCTATCCGTAATGGTGAAGTGAGTCGTGCTGATTTAGAGCGCGTCTTAGATGCTGCACAAGCCGTTGCTATACCTGCAGACCAGAAGGTTTTACACACCTTGGCGCAGGATTACATGATTGATAACCAAGAAGGTGTGCGTGAGCCGCTGGGTATGTCAGGTGTGCGTTTAGAAGCGCGCGTGCATGTGGTGACTTGTGCCATTAATGCATTACAAAATATTGAGAAGTGTGTCAGTCGTTGTGATTTGGCTGTCGACGACATTATTTTAGAACAGCTGGCCTCTGCCAGTGCCGTCTTAACTGAAGATGAGCAAGAGTTGGGCGTATGTTTAGTGGATATTGGTGGGGGTACCACCGATATTGCCATCTTTACTGAAGGCGCGATTCGTCATACTGCTGTGATCCCAATTGCTGGCGATCAAGTGACTAACGACATTGCCATGGCATTACGTACACCAACTCAGTACGCTGAACAGATTAAAGTTCGTTATGCCTGTGCTTTAGCCAAATTAACCGGTCCAGACGAAACAATTAAAGTGCCCAGTGTGGGTGATCGTCCGCCACGCGAATTATCACGACAAGCCTTAGCTGAGGTGATTGAGCCGCGTTATGAAGAGTTGTTCAGCTTGATTTTAGCTGAGCTGCGACGCAGCGGTTATGAAGACATGATTCCAGCTGGTATCGTTTTAACAGGTGGTACAGCCAAAATGGAAGGTGCGGTTGAACTGGCTGAAGAGATTTTCCATATGCCGGTGCGGCTAGGATCGCCCCAAGGCGTGAAAGGTATTGACGATGTAGTGCGTAACCCTATTTATGCCACAGCTGTGGGTTTATTGATTTATGGTTTACGTAAACAAAATGAAGGTCTAAATACGCAAAACGTAGTACATGACCAACAAGATAAAAAGCCGCCCGTGTTTATGCGTGTTAAACGCTGGCTGCAAAACCAATTGTAATTAAAATTTCCGGTGCGAGCCGGGCTATAACTAGAAAGGTGGGAGAGAGCTATGTTTGAATTAGTTGATCAGACTCCGCAGCAGGCTGTGATTAAGGTCATTGGCGTCGGTGGTGGTGGTGGTAATGCGGTCAATCACATGGTGGCCAGCAATATTGAAGGTGTTGAATTTATTTGTGCCAACACTGACTCACAAGCGCTGCGTGATATTACTGCGCGTACTGTTTTGCAATTAGGCTCTAATTTGACTAAAGGCTTAGGCGCGGGTACCAACCCTGAAATTGGCCGTAAAGCTGCTGAAGAAGATCGTGAGCGCATTACCGAAGTTCTGCAAGGCACTGATATGGTCTTTATCACCACCGGAATGGGTGGCGGTACAGGTACCGGTGCTGCGCCTGTTATTGCACAGATCGCTAAAGAAATGGGCATTTTGACTGTTGCGGTGGTAACGCGTCCATTCCCTTTTGAAGGTCGTCGCCGTTTACAGATTGCTGATGAAGGTATCCGTGCTTTAGCTGAACACGTTGATTCTTTGATCACTATTCCAAATGAAAAATTGCTGACTATTTTAGGTAAAGACGCAAGCTTGCTCTCGGCTTTTGCCAAAGCAGATGACGTGTTAGCTGGCGCAGTACGCGGTATTTCCGACATTATCAAACGCCCAGGCATGATTAACGTCGACTTTGCTGACGTTAAAACTGTGATGAGCGAAATGGGTATGGCAATGATGGGTACCGGTTCTGCAACAGGCAGTAACCGTGCACGTGAAGCGACGGAAGAAGCTGTACGTAACCCATTGCTGGCTGACGTGGTGCTCAATGGTGCTCGCGGTATTTTGGTGAATATCACCGCTGGTCCTGACCTGTCACTGGGTGAGTACGAAGAAGTGGGTAGCATTATTGAAGCCTTTGCTTGCGACGAAGCAATGGTTAAAGTAGGTACTGTTATTGATCCAGATATGCGTGATGAGCTGCACGTCACTGTAGTGGTCACCGGCTTGGATGCAGCAGTGAAAAAGCCAGTTAAAGTGGTAGATAACACTGCAGCCACGCAGAGCACGGCACCAGCAAAAGCAGCGCGTATGCTGATTGATGATGGTCAAGAACCTGATTACTCTAAATACGATGCACCTGTCACTCAGCGTATGCGTGACAATGCGGTACCAGCGGCCAAGCCAACGAGCCAAGAAGACATGGATTACTTAGATCTTCCGGCATTTTTACGACGTCAGGCGGATTGATAAAGCCTTGATTTGCGAGTTGATTTCTTTATTCGTTCAGCATCTGTTAAGATGCGGGTCATTATTGAAAACTATTTGCAACCAGTATGGCAGTGGCTTAAGTCATGATTAGACAACGCACCTTGAAAAATATTATCCGTGCCACTGGTATCGGTTTGCACTCAGGCGAGAAAGTTTACCTGACGTTGCGCCCCGCGGCAGTGGATACGGGTATTGTGTTTCGCCGCATGGATTTAGATCCTGTGGTGGAAATATCTGCCTTAGCAAAAAATGTGGGTGAAACCACCATGTCGACGACGCTGGTTAAAGGCGACGTTAAAGTAGACACGGTTGAACACCTGTTATCAGCCATGGCTGGCTTAGGAATTGATAACGCTTACGTTGAGCTTTCGGCTTCAGAAGTGCCGATTATGGATGGCAGCGCTGGACCTTTTGTATTCTTGATTCAGTCTGCTGGACTGGAAGAGCAGGATGCACCGAAAAAATTCATCCGAATTTTACGGGAGATCACAGTTGAAGACGGCGAGAAACGCGCAACTTTTGTGCCTTTTGAAGGCTTCAAAGTTGGCTTTGAGATTGAGTTCGATCACCCTGTTTTTGCAGGGCGTACACAAACAGCCTGTGTAGATTTTTCTAGCACCTCGTTTGTAAAAGAAGTCAGTCGTGCGCGTACGTTTGGCTTTATGCGTGATATTGAGTTTTTACGCACCAACAACCTTGCCCTCGGTGGCAGCGTTGATAATGCGATTGTGGTTGATGACAACTCAGTGCTCAATGAAGACGGCTTACGTTACGAAGATGAATTCGTTAAGCATAAGATTCTAGATGCTATTGGTGACTTGTATCTGTTGGGTAAAAGCTTAATTGGTGAGTTCCGCGGCTATAAGTCCGGACATGCACTGAATAACTTGCTACTCAGAACACTCCTTGAGCAGCCTGATGCTTGGGAAGTGGTGACTTTTGCAGATGCTAGCACAGCTCCAATTTCATATATGCGTCCAGCTGCGGCGGTATAGCTTCTCTTGAAATACTTTGAACCACCCTGCGGGGTGGTTTTTTTTGTTAAATATTTGGCTTGTAGGCTCTATTGCAGTTTAGATTGTGGTGCTACCTAAGCTGCAATAGCTTTCTATGCATACCTAATTAAGGCTCTGGGGTTGAATCTTGTTGGTCTGGCAGTTTGGTTTTCCAGCCCTGATTACCCGGCAAAACCATGTTCAGTACTAGGGCAATGACTGCACACAGTGAGATACCTGATAAGGCAAAATCGCCGCTACCTATACTCATGCCGCCAATCCCAAACACCAGCGTCACTGAAACGATAATAAGATTACGCGCCTCAGACAAATCGACTTGGTTACGAATCAAAGTATTAAGACCGACTACGGCAATTGAACCAAACAGCAAGCATAAGATTCCGCCCATCACCGGCACAGGGATACTTTGCAAGGCCGCACCAAACTTACCGATAAAGGCTAGAGCAATGGCAAACACCGCAGCCCACGTCATAATCACTGGGTTGTAATTTTTGGTGAGCATGACCGCACCTGTGACTTCGGCATAGGTGGTGTTAGGTGGTCCACCGAGCATACCTGCAGTGGTGGTAGCTAAGCCGTCACCGAGCAGCGTGCGGTGCAAGCCAGGCTGCTTAATATAGTTTTGTCCGGTTACGCTACCAATCGCAATCACGCCGCCAATATGTTCAATGGCGGGTGCTAAGGCGACCGGTAACATAAATAAAATGGCGCCCAAATGAAACTCTGGAGCGACAAAAGCCGGTAGTGCAAACCAAGGCGCTAAACCAATAGCCTCAATATTCACTTCACCTAATATCACTGACAGCGTACAACCCACCACAATACCAGCCAGAATCGGTACCAAGCGAAATAAGCCTTTACCCAAAGTGGCGACGGCCAGAGTGCTGAGCAGTGCTGACATCGAGATAATCATGGCGGTAGGGTAGGCAATCAGTTGTGTTGCGCCATCGCCTGATTTACCCATTGCCATATTAACGGCCACTGGCGATAAGGCTAAACCGATGCACATAATCACCGGCGCAATCACCACCGGTGGCAGTAACTTATCAATAAAACCTGTGCCTTTGAGGCGCACTGCCGCGCTGAGTAGGATGTACACCACACCCGAAGCCATAATGGCCCCTAACACTGCCGGTAAACCAAAATTGGTTTTTGCGTAGAGAATCGGGGCAATAAAGGCAAAGCTGGAAGCGACAAATACTGGGACTTGGCGCTTGGTTGCTACTTGAAAAACTAGAGTGCCTAAACCTGCAGTAAAGAGCGCAACGTTCGGGTCCATGCCGGTAATAAGTGGCATCAAAACCAGTGCGCCAAACGCCACAAAGAGCATTTGCGCGCCGACTAAGGCTTGGCGCCAAGCCGGTTCGGCAGGATGAGACAGCATGAATCAGCTCTCCTTTTGTTTGGTGCCAAAGATTTTATCGCCTGCATCACCCAAGCCAGGAATGATATAGCTGTTACTGTCTAAGCCTTGATCAATAGACGCGGTATAGATAGCCACATCGGGGTGAGCAGCATGGACAGCTTGAATACCCTCAGGTGCGGCAACCAGCACCATAGCGCGAATCTCTTTGCAGCCGGCTTTTTTTAATAGGTCGATGGTGGCAATCATAGAATTACCTGTGGCAAGCATAGGGTCAATAATCAATGACAGACGCGATGGCATATCGGGGGCAAGTTTTTCCAGATAAGTATGCGCTTCGAGTGTCGCTTCGTTACGCACCACACCAACTGCACTGACTTTAGCGCTGGGAATGAGGCTCAAGACCCCTTCGAGCATGCCAATACCTGCACGTAAAATAGGTACTACAGTGATTTTTTTGCCAGCGATTTTCTCAACTTCAACCGTACCGCTCCAGCCTTCAATGCTGTAGCTTTCCAATGGAAAGTCTTTGGTGGCTTCATAGGTTAAAAGTGAGCCTAATTCTTGCGCGAGTTCGCGAAAGTTTTTGGTACTGATATCAGCGCGGCGCATTAAGCCAAGTTTGTGACGAATAAGCGGGTGGCGGATTTCATGTGCAGGCATGCAAGGCTCCAAAATCGAAAGAATAGGCGCTTAGATTAAACGAAATCAGCAGGAAACGGCACTTTGTTTATGATCAATACTTGCTCTAAACGGTCTAGCGCAGTACCTTTTGCGCCTTAATTACTTAACGAAGAGCCCTGTCATGTCTGCCAATCTTGAACATATCCAGCAAATAATGGATGAAGCTGATGTTTTATTCACTGAAGCGCAAGTGGAAGCGGCGATTGATCGTGTTGCTGTGCAGATGAATGAGCAGTTGCACGATACCAATCCCATTGTTTTTTGTGTGATGAATGGTGGGTTGATTTTTTCTGGAAAATTGCTGACTAAATTAACCTTTCCTTTAGAGCAGTCTTATTTGCATGCCAGTCGTTATCGTAACGAAACCAGTGGTGGCGAGTTGTTTTGGAAAGCTAAACCAGAAGTATCTTTGATGGATCGTAACGTTTTGATCGTTGACGATATTCTGGATGAAGGCCATACCTTGTCAGCTATTATTGAGTTCTGTCGGCGCGCAGGTGCCAGTTCAGTGCGCACTGTGGTATTGATGGATAAACAGCATGATCGTAAAGCGCGTCCAGGTCTGGCTGCTGACTTTTTTGGCTTGCACTGCGAAGATCGTTATATTTTTGGTTATGGTATGGATTATAAGGGTTATTGGCGCAATGCGGCTGGCATTTATGCGGTCAAAGGCATGTGATACAGCTGTGTGATAGTGTTGTACTTAGGGTTTTTTAGCATGTTTAGCAAGACGCTCTAATGCTTCGCGTAGCGCAGGGTCGTGGATGGCTTCTGCGCTGTCTTGAATGGTTTGCCCTGATTGCGCTGAGATAGCAACACTGCGTAACTCAGGCTTGTCTTGCTGTACAGGTGGGCGCACTTTAAATTGGATGCGTGTCACCTCGCGAAACTCAGCTAAACTTTGCAATTGCTCGAGTAAGCGTTTTTGCTGATAGCGTAAGCGCGTGGCCCAGTGCCCGTTAGTGACTATTAATGTCAGGGTGCCGGCTTGGTAATCTGCTAAGAGGCAGTGTTCACGTGCCGCAGGCTGCAGGTATTGATTGAGTAATTGTTGGAGATGATCTGTTGCTGCAGCACGTGCTAATAGGCGTTGCAAAGAGATACTGCCTTGCAAAACTCCTGTGCTTTTTTGCGCTTTAATCGGACGATAGCCCATGGCATACCTCATGAAAAACAGATTGTGTACAGCATCAGCTTAGACTATTTGCCAAATCGCGCTTGAAATGTGCGCAATGCAGTACAATGTTACACAGATAGTATAGCCCAGAAGAAATAGTGGCTGTTTTGCGACTCTTATATTTAATGCCTGTGTAGGTTGCTTTGTCGACTAAGGTCACTTTATTCAAGTGAAAATACGGGTAGAATGAATTTTTTGTGCGGGTGAGTACAGTATGTCTTGCGCGCCTTCACCCCCCAAAAATGGATGCGTTATAAATTATGTTTGCGCCTTTATTCAGAAAACTTCTTGGAAGCAAAAACGACCGTGACGTTAAGCGTATGTATAAAACGGTCAGTGCCGTCAATGCGCTTGAAGAACAGATGGTGGCTCTGACAGACGAGCAGTTACAAGCTAAGACCAATGAGTTTCGTGAGCGTTTAGCGGGTGGTGAAAGTCTTAACAAGCTCTTACCAGAAGCTTTTGCCACTGTGCGTGAAGCCGGTAAGCGTGTCATGGGCATGCGCCACTTTGATGTGCAGTTGATCGGTGGCCAAACCTTGCATGAAGGCAAAATTGCGGAAATGCGCACCGGTGAAGGTAAAACTTTAGTGGCCACGCTGGCCGTGTACCTGAATGCTTTACCGGCCAAAGGTGTGCATGTGGTCACAGTCAACGACTACCTTGCGCGTCGTGATGCGAACTGGATGCGTCCCTTATATGAGTTTTTAGGCTTGTCGGTGGGCGTAGTCGTACCTTTTCAGAGTCCTGAAGAAAAGCGTGCTGCCTATGCCTGTGATATCACCTACGGTACCAATAACGAGTTTGGCTTTGACTACTTGCGCGACAATATGGCGTTCAGTGTTGAAGAAAAATTCCAGCGTGAATTGCACTTTGCCGTGATCGATGAGGTGGACTCCATCTTAATTGATGAAGCGCGCACCCCGCTGATTATTTCAGGTCAGGCGGAAGACAGCTCTGAGTTGTATAAGAAAATCAATCTGATTATCCCAACGCTCAAGCGTCAGATTGAAGATAAAGAAACTGAAGAAGTATTGGAAGAAGGCCACTACACCATCGATGAGCAAGCTCGTCAGGTTGAGCTCAACGAAGCCGGTCACCAGTACATTGAAGAAAAACTCACTGAGTTGGGTTTGTTAGCGGAAAATGAATCCCTATATTCAGCGAGTAACCTGAGCCTGCTGACCCACGTCAATGCGGGTTTGCGTGCGCATAAGTTATTCAACCGCAACGTTGAATACATAGTACAAGAAGGCCAGGTGGTGCTGGTCGATGAGCACACCGGTCGTACCATGCAAGGTCGTCGCTTGTCAGAGGGCTTACACCAAGCCATCGAAGCTAAAGAAGGCGTGCATATCCAACCAGAAAGCCAGACTATGGCCTCCACTACCTTCCAGAACTATTTCCGTCTGTACGAAAAACTCTCTGGCATGACCGGTACTGCGGATACTGAGGCCTTTGAGTTCCGTCAGATTTACGGCCTTGATGTTACTGTGATTCCAACGCACCGTAAGGTGGCGCGTCAAGACTTCAACGACTTAGTGTTCTTAACTCAGCCGGAAAAATATGTGGCTATTGTCACTGATATTCGTGAATGCCAAGAGCAGGGTCGTCCAGTATTAGTGGGGACTGCCTCAATTGATAGCTCCGAGCATATCTCTGAAGTACTGAAAACTGCAGGCATTGAGCACAAAGTTCTCAACGCTAAGCATCACGATTTAGAAGCAGACATTATTGCGCAAGCCGGTCGTCCGGGTGCTATTACGATTGCCACCAATATGGCCGGTCGTGGTACTGACATTGTGCTGGGCGGTAGTTGGGAAGCTGAAGTGGCCGCGCTGGATAATCCAAGCGAAGCGCAAGTTGCTGAGATTAAAGCAGCATGGCAAAAGAGCCATCAGCAAGTGATTGAAGCGGGTGGTTTGCATGTGATTGCCACTGAGCGTCATGAGTCGCGTCGTATTGATAACCAGTTGCGTGGTCGTTCCGGCCGTCAAGGTGACCCAGGTTCTACGCGCTTTTACCTGTCGCTTGAAGATAACTTAATGCGTATCTTTGCCTCTGATCGCGTAAAAAACTTCATGAAAGCCCTGGGCATGAAAGAAGGCGAAGCGATTGAGCATCGCATGGTGAGTAACGCCATTGAAAAAGCCCAGCGTAAAGTTGAAGGTCGTAACTTTGATATGCGTAAGCAGTTGCTTGAATACGATGACGTAGCTAACGAGCAGCGTAAAGTGATCTACCACATGCGCAACAGCTTACTCAGCTCAGATGACGTGGGTGATGTGGTTGCCGAGTTTAGACATGAAGTTTTGTCCAGCACCGTTGAGCAATATATTCCGTCGCAGTCATTGCCTGAACAGTGGAATATTCCTGAGTTAGAAGAAGCCTTAGCTGAAGGTTTTGGTACTCAACTGCCGGTACAGCAATGGTTAGATGCTGACGATAATCTGCATGAAGACAGCTTGCGTGAGCGTATCGAGCAAGAGGTGGTTGCCGCATACAGTGCTAAAGAAGAGTTGGTGGGTGCGGAAGGTTTACGCAGCTTTGAGAAGCAAATTATTCTGCGAGTGTTGGATGATTTATGGAAAGAGCACTTAGCCGCTATGGATCACTTGCGTCACGGTATTCACTTGCGTGGTTATGCGCAAAAGAATCCTAAGCAAGAATATAAGCGTGAATCCTTTAATCTGTTCCGTGATTTGTTAGAGTCAATTAAGCGTGATGCGATTCGTGTGCTGTCGAATGTGCAAATTCGTCAAGAAGATCCAGCCGAAGAAGAAGCGCGCTTACGCCAGCAAGCTCAAGAGATGGCTGAGCGTATGCAGTTTCAGCATGATGAAGTGAACGAGTTAGCGAGTCAGCAGGATGAAGCCCCAGTGTCTGAAGCTGTGGCGACTACACCGGTACGCAATGAGCAAAAAATTGGTCGCAATGAATCTTGCACTTGTGGTTCTGGTAAAAAATATAAGCATTGCTGTGGTCGTATTAGCTAATGCTTTGACGCCGCTTTAAGTTTTAAAGCAGTGAATAGTTTTACGCCGTACCAGAAACCTCTGTGTGCGGCGTTTCTTTTTAGCGCATAGCGCAGTTCAATCAGTTGGAGAAGTATGATGGCGGTTGGCTTAGGTGATTTACCGGTAATGCACCCTGTGGCAGGTTTTGAGTTAGGTATTGCCAGCGCTGGTATTAAAAAGCCTGGCCGCCGTGATGTTGTGGTGATGCGCTGCGCTGTAGGCAGTACCGTGGCTGGCGTGTATACCCAGAATGCTTTTTGTGCTGCGCCCGTTATCTTATGCAAACAGCGTATGCAGTCCGCACCGCGTTACTTGGTGACCAATACCGGTAATGCTAATGCCGCTACCGGTGAGCCGGGCCTACAGGCTGCTAATGCGGTATGTCAGCATTTGGCAGAATTAGTCGGTTGCCCAGTTGAGCAGGTGCTTCCTTACTCAACAGGTGTGATTGGCGAGCCTTTGCCAGTCGCGAAAATTGCTGCTGCTTTACCCGCGGCTTTGGCTGATTTGCGTACCGATAACTGGGCGGCGGCCGGTGAAGGCATTATGACCACCGACACCTTGCCCAAAGGTGCCAGCGTGCAGTTTGTACATGATGGTGTGACTGTAACTGTCACCGGTATCAGTAAAGGCGCAGGTATGATTCGCCCCAATATGGCAACCATGCTCGGCTATATGGCCACTGATGCTGCGGTCAGCCAAGAGATTTTGCAAAACCTCTTGCACGATGCTGCTAATAAATCATTTAACCGCATCACCATTGACGGCGATACCTCCACCAATGATTCCTGCATGTTGGTCGCCACTGGCCAAGCTGCGCTTGAGCCTATTACTGAGCCCACTGGTGAGCTGTATAACGCCTTGCGTGCGGCAGTGAACCAAGTAGCAATGCAGTTGGCGCAAGCCATTGTGCGTGACGGTGAAGGTGCGACTAAGTTTGTTACGGTGAAAGTGGAAGGTGGCGGTCATCAGCAAGAGTGCCTGGATGTGGCTTATGCGGTAGCGCATTCACCCTTGATTAAAACGGCGCTCTTTGCTTCTGACCCCAACTGGGGACGTATCGTTGCTGCGATTGGTTATGCTGGCGTGCAAGGTTTAAATCCAGACTTAGTCAATGTGTTCTTGGATGATGTGTGCATTGTTAAAGATGGTGGACGTGCACAAGATTACACCGAAGAGCAGGGCGCGGCAGTTATGCAGCAATCTGAGCTATTGATTCGTATTGAGTTGGGTCGTGGCGATTGTGTGGAAACTATTTGGACCACAGACTTATCCCACGAATATGTACGGATTAACGCTGAGTACCGCTCTTAAGTAGTGCGGTAAATCTTGAAGGCTGTTAGGTAATTGATGATGACAAAACGTGTGCATGTGGTCGCGGCGGTGATTCGTAATGCTCAGCAGGAGATTCTGCTGGCGCTGCGCCCCAGTGATAAACATATGGGCGGACTCTGGGAGTTTCCCGGTGGTAAATGCGAAGTCGGTGAAACGCCTGAGCAGGCCTTAGCGCGTGAGCTGCAAGAAGAGTTGGGGATTGTCATCGACAGGCCGCAGCCGCTAATTCAGGTGCGCCATGATTATCCTGACCTGCATGTGTTGCTCGATGTCTATGAGGTCTTGAGCTTTAGTGGTCAAGCGCACGGTGCCGAAGGGCAAGCCGTGCGTTGGGTGCCAGCCGCAGAATTGGGCGATTATCAGTTTCCGGCAGCCAATCGCACTATTGTCAGCGCAGCCCAGTTACCACAGCGGTACTTGATTACTCCAGAAAACTTAAGCGTTGCGCAACTCTATGCCGGCTGTGAGCAGGCCTTAGCTGAGGGCTGTGAGCTGTTACAGTTACGTGCGGCACACTTGGCAGCAGCTGATTACCAAGCGCTAGCGCAACGTCTGCAGGCGCTCTGTGCTGGACGTGCGCAATTGATGCTCAAAGGTGATTTGGCGTGGCAGACGCAGTTTCCAGAGGCCGGTTGGCACCTAACTGCACAGCAATTGCATGAGTTAGCAGGTCAATCGCGCCCGTTACCAGCAGGGCATTTATTCGCAGCGTCCTGTCATAACGCGGCAGAGCTGGCTTTGGCGACTGAGTTGCAATTAGATTTCGTCACCTTGTCGCCAGTGTTGCCCACGCAAACCCATCCGGGTGCGCCAACCTTGGGTTGGGAGGCTGCGCAAGAGATGTTGCTGAACTTTAATGCGCCAGTGTTCTTGCTCGGTGGTTTAACCGAGCAGAACATGCAGCAGGCGCGCCAGATTGGCGGGCAAGGTGTGGCGGGGATTCGCGGTTTTTGGCCGCAGGTGCTATAGCGGTTTTTCTGCTGCTTGCCAGTGAATTTCTGGACAACCTTGGTAGAGCGCCACTAAACGACCAGCCACAAAGAGCAAATCAGAGAGGCGGTTGATATAACCGAGCATTTCGGCGCGTAAGGCTTCGCTGCTGTGTAAGGCTTGGCAGCGACGCTCAGCGTTGCGCGCACTGCTGCGGCAGACATGCGCTTGCGCAATCAGACGTGAACCGCCGGGCAGAATAAATTCTTTCAGTGGGCCGACTAAGACGTTCCACGCATCAATAGCTTCCTCAATACGAGTAATTTCATTGGCGTGCAAGGCTTGATATTCAGGCATGGCTAATTCGCCACCCATATCAAAAATACGATGCTGGCACGGCGCTAAGATATCAAACACTTCTTGCAGCTTAGGCGTTGTGCTGATGTGTTCTTGGAGTTCGGCTAAGAACAAACCTAATTGACTATTAAACTCATCCAGCGCGCCAATGGCTTCAATACGCGGGTGGCTTTTATTGACGCGGCGACCATCGGCTAAACCGGTTTGTCCATCGTCACCAGTGCGGGTGTAAATTTTACTCAGGCGATAGCCCATGAGTGCAGTCTCCGTGTTTAAAGGGGTGCTAAGTGGTGGGTAACCCATGTGCGTGCAGCATATTTTGCAGCTGCTGATGCAGTGCATGCAGGGCAGGGGTTGGGCATTCTAGCGCGAGGCTCTGCGCACAAGCAAAGCCGGTAATAAAGCTGATTTCGCTGCGTCGCTGCTTGTGTACATCTTGGCGCATGGAGGAGGAGTTGGCTGCGGTACTGTTAATTACATGCCAAACCCGCTCGGTTAAGTCGCTGGCAGTTGTAGGCTGGCCAGCCGCATGCAAGAGTTGCTGTAGTTCAGCGCAGAGCGTGTTGACCTGCTCAGGGTAAGCACTCAGCGCACCGTTGTTGCAGTTATAGATGACGGTCAGTGGGTTGATGACGCAATTGATCGCTAGTTTGCGCCACAGGTCTTGGGCAATTTGATTGGTCCAAGAACAGGGAATGTGCGCGGTATTCAGTGTCTCTATTAGGTTGGCGGGCGCAGCCTGTGCATTGGGCTGTAAGTCGCCCAGTACGGTGTGACCTATTCCGGCAAATACGCTGTGGAAAGGTTCTGCTAAATAAGCACCTTCAGTACTGGATGCTGCTAAGCAGCGTACCTGTGGCAGCATGGTTTGAATCGCTTGCTGACTGCCTAAGCCATTTTGCAGCAAAATCACCACACTGTTAGTGGTTAAGCGCTGGGCCACTTGGCTGACCGCCGTTTGCGCATCATAGGCTTTGCAGGCGAGCAGTAAATATTCAATGGGCTGAGCGTCGCTGGCCAGTTGTGCGGCAATGGGGTAATAAGTGGTGTGTTGACGCTGGGCATCACTGAGGCCAATGCCTTGCGTTGCTTGATAACGTGCAAGCGCTGCGTTGTCACGTAGAATTAACTGCACTCTATGCTTTTGTGTCGCTAAACGAGCCGCCCATAAGCAGCCTAAACTGCCAGCGCCTAAAATATGCCAAGTCATCATGCTGCAACCACGCTCTAAGCTAAGCCTATCAATGTATAATCAAATTCGTGTCGTGCAAACTATCATGCTAAGGCAAAACTTGGCATCATCTGCAGCAGTTATATATCTGTATTTATTTTATTAAAATATTTTTGGAGGATTACAATGCCCTCATTTGATGTGGTGTCAGAACTCAATACTCACGAAGTCACCAACGCCATGGATAATGCATCCAAAGAGTTGGAGCGTCGTTATGACTTGCGTGGTAAGGCTGAGCTTGAGTTTAAAGACAAGACCATTACGTTAACGGCTGAAGCTGATTTTATGCTTGAGCAGTTGATTGAAATCGTCAAAATGGCCTTAATCAAACGTAAAATTGATGTGCAGTGCCTTGAGTACAAAGACTCTTACGGCTCAGGTAAAGTGGTTAAGCAAGAAATCATATTACGTGAAGGCATCGATAAAGAGTTAGCGAAGAAGATTGTCTCCACTATTAAGGAAGGCAAGCTGAAAGTACAGGCTTCGATTCAAGGTGAGCAAGTACGGGTTACCGGTAAAAAGCGTGATGACCTGCAAGAAGCGATGGCGTTGTTACGTGGTAAAGAATTAGGTATGCCGATTCAGTTTGATAACTTTAGAGACTGAGTTAGCGCTGGCGTTATGCCTTGAGACAATGATTGGTGATACAAAAATGCCCGCTGCGTAGCGGGCATTTTCTTCAGAGCTTAAGCTAAATTAAGTAGCTTGTCGGAGCGCTCTTGGGTTGCGTGATACAACTCAGCATTGGTCTCCAACTCTTTGAGTGGCGCTGGGAAGATAGCTGCTAGTTTTGCATTCCATTCTGCCGACTCGCGTTGCTCTGGGAAGCAGCGTTTGAGCAGAATCAGCATAATCGAAACGGTCACTGAAGCACCTGGCGAAGCACCGAGTAAAGCTGCGAGTGAGCCATCTTCTGAACTGACTAGTTCAGTACCAAACTGCAGAATACCGCCTTTCTTCTCGTCTTTTTTGATGATCTGTACGCGTTGACCAGCAATTTCGAGTTTCCAGTCTGCTGGATCAAGCTGCGGGTAGAAACGACGTAATGAATCCAGACGCTGTTCCATAGACTGACGCACTTCGCTAATCAAGTAGCGCGTTAGATCCATGTTGTCGCGACCGACTGCCAGCATCGGCCAGATATTGCCCAGGCGCACTGACATGGGTAAGTCGAGGAAGGAGCCGTGCTTTAAGAACTTAGTGGTAAAGCCAGCGTAAGGTCCGAAGAGTAAGGATTTTTTGCCGTCAATTACGCGTGTATCTAAGTGCGGTACTGACATCGGTGGTGAACCAACCGCCGCTAAGCTGTAAACCTTAGCTTGGTGCTGCTCAACCACTTTAGGGTTGTCACAACGCAGCCATTGACCGCTTACAGGGAAACCACCGTAACCCTGACCTTCAGGGATACCTGATTTTTGTAAGAGTGGCAGTGCTGCACCGCCAGCGCCTAAAAACACAAAGCGGGAAACGATTTTTCGAGTTTGTCCGTTCGCTAGGTTTTTAACCGTCACTTCCCAGCCTTGTGCGCAGCGCTGCAGGTCGAGCACTTTGTGCTTGTAGCTGAGAGTGTTGCTTTCTTGCTGATCTAAGTAGCTGAGCAACTGACGGGTTAAAGCACCAAAGTTGACGTCAGTACCGTTAGCGATATGCGTCGCTGCGATTTTTTCATCATCTTTACGCTCCGCCATCATCAGTGGCAGCCACTCGGCCATTTTTGCTTTATCAGTAGTGAACTCGATTTTTTCAAAAGCGTGATGAGCTTTAAGTAACTCAGCACGTTTTTTCAGGAAAGCAATATTGTCTTCGCCTTCAACAAAGCTGAGGTGGGGGACTGAGTGAATAAAGGTATCAGGGTCGCCAAAGGTACCGGTTTCAACTAAGTGAGCCCAGAACTGCTTAGACTCTTCAAACATGGCATTGATATTGATTGCTTTTTTAATATCGATTGAGCCATCTGCAGCTTGTGGTGTGTAGTTGAGCTCACATAAACCAGCGTGGCCGGTTCCTGCGTTATTCCATGGGTTAGAGCTTTCCATGGCTCCGGTTTCCATTTGCTCAACAATCTCTAAGCGCAGGTTTGGGTCCAGCTCTTTTAGCATCACTGCTAAGGTTGCGCTCATGATGCCGGCTCCCACCAGCAGGACATCCAAAGGTGCTTGATTATCTTGTGCCATCAGTGTGTCTCCAAAATGCAACTTTTGGGCGGTACAGTAAAACTGTGACCAGCCGCGATAAGGGTTAGATTATTGCGAAAAAATCAATGCTTTAACCGCTATAAGATGGAGGACTGTTGGTGCATGGGATTGTAAACGCCAAACTATTCATTGCTTGCCACACTCTTGTGAAGTTGTGAAACCGTTTCCCGCCATCTTTTGGAGTAGCGGATCTTTAAAATGCTTTTACCGCAGGCGCAGAAACAGGCTGCGCGAGAATATTACACACTATAAAAAAGTGTCGTAACTCAATCATTCAGTGTCGGTCTTTACGCCGTTAAATAGGGCACTTGGCAACCTCTTAGCTTTGGGGCAGAGCGCTATACAAGCACTGTATAAAAGCGTAGATGAGAGGCAGCTGTACATAGTTGGTTAGCAATTATAACGATGAAATTATAAAAAACGATCATTCCGATGAAATTTCTTTAGTCGAAAGGTCGTATAAAGTGCACTTAAGCACTATTGAGTGAGTTTTTGACGATTAAAAACACAGTATAAGTCTGCATAACGCTTTGTGCTGTGCAAGTGCGTGCAGCTTGGTTAAACTTCAATGCATTCAACTGTTTTAAGGGGTTTACATGATGTCGCGCTATATTTTAATGGGTGCTGCGGTTGTTTTGACTGGGCTGTTAGCAGGTTGCGGACTCAGCCCTCAGCATTTAAAACCTGAGCCACGTTTTACTGGGCAAGTCAGTAAAGTTGGCCAGGGTCAGCAAGTTAGTGTGCAGGTGACGGACGCACGTCGCTCGCCAGTGATTGGTACGCGAGGTGGTATCTATGCTGAAAGCAGTGCTATTAGTGTAGATGGCGCTTCATTCTTGCCGCGCTTACAAGCTGAAACTGATGCGGCTGTACGCATGATGGGTTTTACTCCAGTGCAACAAAATTCAGGTAATGTGCAAATGCGTTTAACCCTGACTGAGTTGAGCTATAAAACCGTAGAGAAAAATCCACTGTCTAAAGAAGCCAAGCTGCAAGCTGTGTATGCCTTGGAGGCTAACAATGGCACGCGTCGTTATAATGGCCGTTATGCAGCAACTTTGACACAGGGTTATGCCTCGGCGCCCAATGAGCAAACCAATACCAAGTGGGTCAGTGAAGTGCTTAGCGAAGCACTGCAGCGTGTATTTAACGATCCAGCTGTAGGTCGTTTACTGGCTGACTAAGCTCAGTGTTGATCAGTGTTTTTGGGTAGCCCGTGATGTATTTGGCATTGCGGGCTGCTGTGTTGGCTGAGCAAGGGGAGTGTTTTGACTAAAAATTTGCCACCGGCTATTTTTTTGATGGGGCCAACAGCATCGGGTAAAACCGATTTAGCCTTGCAGTTGGTGCGCGAGCTGCCGTGCGAGATTATCAGTGTTGATTCAGCGCTGATTTACCGCGGTATGGATATAGGTAGCGCCAAGCCCAGTCGGGATATTTTACAAGCCTATCCGCATCACCTTGTGGATATTCTTGATCCGGCGCAAAGCTACTCTGCTGCGCAGTTTCGTGAAGATGCCTTGGCCGCCATGGCTGATATCACTGCGCGGGGCCGTATTCCGTTGTTAGTGGGCGGCACCATGCTGTATTACAAGGCGCTGATTGAAGGCCTTGCGGCGATGCCCGCGGCGGATGCCACTATTCGTGCTGCGCTTGAGTTGCAGGCGGCAAACGAGGGTTGGGCTACGCTGCATGCGCAACTGCAACAGGTGGATCCAGTTTCTGCAGAGCGTATTCACCCCAATGATCCACAGCGTATTTTGCGAGCATTGGAGGTGTGGCAGGTCAGCGGGCAAAGTATGACGCAGTTGCGCGCACATCAAGCGTTACAAAAACAAGCATCTAACGGCGGTCATTTGCCGTATAATGTCGCTACATTTGCTATTGCACCACAACAGCGCAGTGTTTTGCATGAGCGTATTGCTCTGCGTTTTCACTTGATGCTGGAACAAGGGTTTCTAAATGAAGTTGAAGCGCTCTGGCAGCGCGGCGATTTGCATGCGGATTTACCTTCTATACGTGCCGTAGGTTATCGTCAGGCATGGATGTATCTGCAAGGTGATTACAGCTACGACGAAATGATTGAGCGCGGCATTATTGCTACACGTCAGCTCGCTAAACGACAGTTTACTTGGTTGCGTAGTTGGGAAGAGGTGCACTGGCTCGACAGTTTGTCCTGTGACATTTTGCCGCAGGCCTTGAAAAGACTGGAACAGCTCACCATATTGAGTTAACCAGAGTTGTTATTTTTATTTGCTGATGCTTAGACATTGGCAAGCTTTTATTTTATTGAACGGAGTACACCCCATGTCAAAAGGGCACACGCTACAAGACCCTTACTTAAACCTCTTGCGTAAAGAACGCGTACCAGTTTCCATCTACTTGGTTAATGGTATTAAATTGCAAGGACAAATTGAATCCTTTGATCAGTTTGTGATCTTACTGAAAAACACAGTAAGCCAGATGGTTTATAAGCACGCTATTTCTACTGTGGTACCTGGTCGTCCGGTGCGTTTACCGAGTGAAGATGACGCCAGTGATGAAGCAGGTAACGACTAGTTGGAGAACATTTTGATCGCTGAACACACAGGTGAGCGTGCCATTCTTGTGCACTTGGATGGGCATGCGCCGGATGTGCGAGAAGATCCTTATGAGTTCCAAGAGCTTGCAGTGTCAGCAGGTGCTGTTATTGCAAGTTTTGTGAGTGTCTCGCGTCACCAGCCGACTGCGCGTTTTTTAATTGGCTCGGGTAAAGTTGAAGAATTGCGCCAGTTAGTGCTGGTAGAAGAAGCTGACTTGGTGATCTTTAACCATGCGTTAACGCCCAGCCAAGAGCGTAATTTATCAGCTGCGCTGGAATGTCGTGTCTTAGACCGAGTCGGTTTGATTCTGGATATTTTTGCCCAGCGTGCACAAACCTATGAAGGTAAGTTGCAAGTTGAGTTGGCGCAACTCGATCATATTGCTAGTCGCTTGGTCGGTAGTCGTAAAGATTTGAGTGGCCAGTTAGGCGGTATTGGTTTACGCGGGCCGGGTGAAACTCAGCTTGAGTCAGACCGTCGCTTATTGCGTGTGCGTGTTAAGCAAATTAAAAACCGCTTAGAAAAAGTACGTAATCAACGCGAACTGGCACGTCGCAGTCGTCAGCGTGCAGAAATTCCGGGTGTCTCTTTAGTGGGTTATACCAATACGGGGAAATCGACCCTGTTTAACTTGCTGACAGAATCTAAGGTGCTGGCGGCTGATCAGCTGTTTGCAACCTTGGATCCAACCGTAAGGCGTATTGAAGTGCCTGATTTAGGTGCAGCAACTTTAGCTGATACGGTAGGCTTTATTCGTCATTTGCCACACAAGTTGGTTGAAGCCTTTCGGGCAACCTTAGAAGAGTCGGCTAGTGCTGATCTACTTTTGCATGTGATTGATGCGCAGTCGCCTGAGCGCGATGAGCAAATCAAACAAGTACATACCGTGCTCAAAGAAATTGAAGCCGATGATGTGCCAATGCTTGAGGTCTACAACAAAATCGACTTGCTCGATCATGTTGATCCGCATATTCAACGCAATGCAGAAGGTAAGCCTGTACGGGTTTGGCTTTCGGCGCAGTGCAAGCAAGGTATTGAACTGTTACAGCAAGCCATTGCTGAGTTGTTGGAAGATGAAATATATATTGCTACAGTGCGCCTCACTCAACAAGACAGCCGCTTGCGTGGCAAATTGTTTGATTTAAATGCAGTGCAGCAAGAAACTCATGCTGATGATGGCGCGAGCATTTTAGCTTTGCGCGTAGCAAAGGTTGAGTTGGACAAGTTACTGAGTCGTGAAGGGATGAGCGCTGCTGATTTTTTCGCGCAGTATACTCACCGCTAAGTGCGTTAAATTCGTCAGCCTAGGCTGACTTTTTGCCTTGCTTAAATATAATATAGTGCGCTTTTAATGTGCATTTTGCCTTTCAAATAGATGGAGAACACTATGGCCTGGAATGAGCCGGGTGGTAATTCAAACAATCAGGATCCTTGGGGTGACCGCAATAAGCGCGGTGGCCAAAAGCAAGGACCACCTGATCTTGATGAAGCCCTCCGTAAACTGCAGGACAACGTAAAAAGCCTGTTTGGCGGACCGAAGAAACCTGGCTCAAAAAGCTCTGGTGGTGGTTTTGGTTTGATTGCTGTTGTCGTGGCTGCATTAGCTGCGATGTGGTTATATACCGCAGTGTATTCACTCGACGAGCAAGAACAGGCTGTGATTTTGCGTCTAGGTAAGTACCACGAAACAGTCGGCCCGGGTTTGAACATTTACTTCCCGCCGATGGATCGTAAGTACGAGCAAAACGTCACCCGCGAGCGTGCTTATACACGTCAAGGTCCAATGTTGACTGAAGATGAGAACATCATCGAAGTACCATTGACCGTGCAGTATAAAATCAGCAACTTGCAGGATTACGTGCTCAACGTTGATGCGCCTGAGTTAAGTCTGCAGCAAGCCACTGAAAGTGCGCTGCGCCACGTTGTGGGTTCCACTGCGATGGACCAGGTGCTGACCGAAGGTCGTGAAGTGTTAGCCGTGCAAGTGAAGGAGCGTTTACAGCGCTTTGTGGATAACTACCGCACCGGTATCACTGTCACACAGGTCAACGTACAAAACGCTCAAGCGCCACGTGAAGTACAAGAGTCATTTGATGATGTGATTCGTGCGCGTGAAGATGAGCAGCGTGAAAAGAACCAAGCTGAAACCTATGCCAATGGTGTGATTCCAGAAGCACGAGGTAAGGCGCAGCGTCTGCGTGAAGAAGCCAATGGTTACCGTGATGAAACTATCTCGCGTGCTGAGGGTGAGGCAGATCGCTTTACTAAATTGGTGACTGAGTACCGTAAAGCGCCTGAAGTCACACGTCAGCGTTTATACATTGAGACCATGCAAGAAGTGCTGAGTAACACCAGCAAAGTATTGTTAACCGGTGACCAAGGTCAAAACAGCATGCTGTATTTGCCACTGGATAAAATGCTGGAAGGCCGCAATGCGTCATCACAAAAAACCAACAGTTCTACAAGCAGCACAAGCAGCCCAGTGGACACTACGGTTCGTGTAGGTAGCGATGCGCTGACTCGTGATTTACGTGCCAGAGGTAGCCGTTAATGAGTAATAAATCGACAGTTGTTTTGATTGTAGGTGCCGTACTTGCGCTGGTAGCTTGGAACAGTTTTTATATTGTTCAGCAAACCGAGCGCGCGGTCTTACTGCAATTTGGAAAGGTAGAGAAAACCGACGTGCAGCCTGGTTTGCACGTTAAAATACCTTATGTAAACCAAGTGCGTCTTTTTGATGCGCGCTTATTGACCCTTGATGCACCGACTCAGCGTTTTTTAACGTTGGAGAAGAAAGCTGTGATGGTTGATGCTTTTGCTAAGTGGCGTGTGGCCGATGCTGACCATTACTACACTGCAACCTCAGGTATCAAGCAAGTGGCTGATGAGCGTTTAGCGCGTCGTTTAGAGTCAGGTTTGCGTGACCAGTTCGGTAAGCGCACTTTGCATGAAGTGGTCAGTGGTCAACGTGATGAGTTAATGGCTGATATTACTGCCTCTTTAAATCGCATGGCGCGTAAAGAGTTGGGTATTGAAGTGGTTGACGTGCGCGTTAAGTCCATTGATTTACCTAAAGAAGTTAACTTAAGCGTATTTGAGCGTATGAGTTCAGAGCGTGCGCGTGAAGCGCGTGAGCACCGTGCTAAAGGTCAGGAATTGGCTGAAGGTATTCGTGCAGATGCGGATCGTCAGCGTCGTGTTCTATTGGCTGAAGCGTACCGCGAAGCTGAAGAGATTCGAGGTGAGGGTGATGCAAAAGCAACAGCCATTTACGCTAAAGCCTACGGTATGGATCAAGAGTTCTATGCGTTTTATCGCAGCTTAATGGCCTATCGTGAAAGCTTTGCCGATAAGAGCGATATCATGGTGTTGTCACCGGATAACGAGTTTTTCAAGTATATGGAACAGGTTAAACCATAAGCTGAAAACCAGTGGGTCCTAGCTTTAAGTTAGGGCTCACTGCCTCGGTTACAGTCGTAACAGAGGACGCTCAATAGAAAAGCTAGAAGCATGCATACAATAATCTGTGGTATCATGCGGCAGCCGGGAAACTCCCGGCTTTTTTGCGCCTGTGGCCATGTAAAGTGCTCTGCAGGCAACCGTATTTATAATGAGGAAGGCGCAATGGCAACGGTAGACCGCTGGCTGCTGCCAGATGGCATCGAAGAAGTACTGCCGCCGCAAGCGGCGCAGATTGAAGCATCCCGTCGAGACGTACTGGATATGTTTGAGGCTTGGGGCTACGAGTTTGTAGTCACGCCACATATTGAGTTCCTTGAGTCGTTATTAACCGGCGCGGGCCAAAAGCTAGATCTACGTACTTTTAAAGTAACCGACCCGCAATCAGGCCATCTGATGGGCTTTCGTGCAGATATTACTCCGCAAGTGGCTCGTATGGATGCGCACAGTTTGCGTCGTGAAGGTCCTTCACGTCTGTGCTATGCCGGCAGTGTTGTACATGCGCGTCCACGTTCTTTATCGCGCTCACGCAGTCCAATCCAGTTGGGCGCTGAGTTGTACGGTGATGCCAGTCCAGCAGCTGATATTGAAGTGATCAGCTTAATGTTAGCCACCCTTGAACAAGCCCAAATTGCTGATATCCACATGGATCTTGGTCATGTTGGCGTTTATCGTGGTTTAGCACATGCGGCTGAGTTATCAACGGATCTCGAAGCGCAAATTTTTGATGCGCTGCAGCGTAAAGCTGTGGATGAAGTCAGCGCCTTGACTGCATCATTACCTAAAGATTTAGCGGGCATGCTCAATGAGCTCAGCCACCTGTGTGGTGGTCGTGAAGTTCTCGATCATGCCAAAACAGTTTTGGCCGCTGCACCGAGCAGTGTTTTAGCTGCTTTAGATCAGCTGATCGTGATTGCTGATGCCTTAATCTTGCGTTACCCGCACTTACCTTTCTATTTCGATTTGGGTGAGTTGCGTGGCTATCACTACCATACCGGTGTCGTGTTTGCGGCTTTTGTACCGGGTGTGGGTCAGTCGATTGCGCAGGGCGGTCGTTATGATGATATTGGCGCGGTGTTTGGCCGTGCGCGTCCAGCGACAGGCTTTTCCACTGACTTGAAAACATTGGTCAACTTAGGTCAGCGCCAAGCCGTACTGCAAAGCAGCGGTATCTGGGCACCTGCAGGTGCACAAGCTGATTTATGGCAAGCGATTTGTGCGTTGCGCACTGAAGGTCAGCGCGTGGTGCAAGCCTTGCCTGGTCAAGTGGACAGCGAGGCTGCGCAAGCCAATTGTGATCGTCAGTTAGTACAGAATTCTACGGGTTGGCAGGTTCAGCCTCTATAAGTTTACGCCGCACTTGCGGTTATGTTTAGTCGGTTATGCCGACCTCCTATTTGCGCGAGAGGGCAAAGGTTATGGGTAAGAATGTTGTCGTTTTAGGCACTCAATGGGGTGACGAAGGTAAGGGTAAGATCGTTGATTTATTGACTGATCAAGCTGCTGCTGTTGTCCGCTTCCAAGGTGGCCATAACGCGGGTCACACCTTAGTGATTGACGGTGAAAAAACCGTATTGCACTTGATTCCATCAGGTATCTTACGTGCAAACGTTGAGTGCTTAATCGGTAACGGTGTAGTGGTTGCGCCTGATGCACTGATGCGCGAAATCACTAAGTTGGAAGAGAAAGGTGTGCCGGTGCGTGAGCGTTTACGTATCAGCCCTGCATGTACTCTGATTCTGCCGTATCACGTCGCTTTAGACCAAGCGCGCGAAGCATCACGTAGTGAAGGGAAAATCGGTACCACCGGCCGTGGTATTGGCCCAGCCTACGAAGATAAAGTTGCCCGTCGCGGTTTGCGCATTGGTGATCTATTTAACGCTGAGCGTTTTGCTGAGAAGCTGCGTGAAGTATTGGATCAGCACAACTTTATGCTTGAGCACTTCTACAAAGTTGAGCCAGTTGATTACCAGAAAACTCTGGATGATGCGCTGAGCTACGCTGAAATCCTTAAGCCATTAATGATCGACGTGACTGCACGTCTGCACACTTTGCGTAAGCAAGGCGCGCGCATTATGTTTGAAGGCGCACAGGGTTCATTGCTGGATATTGACCACGGTACTTATCCCTATGTGACCAGCTCCAGCACCACTGCTGGTGGTACTGCAACAGGTTCAGGTTTTGGTCCGTTGTACTTGGATTACATCTTGGGTATCACCAAGGCGTACACCACACGTGTGGGTTCAGGCCCATTCCCAACTGAATTGTTTGATGAGACTGGTGCGTACTTGGCTGAAAAAGGCCACGAGTTCGGCTCAACCACAGGTCGTGCGCGTCGTTGCGGTTGGTTTGATGCGGTGATCTTGCGTCGCACTTCAGAAATCAACAGCATCTCAGGTATTTGCTTAACTAAACTGGACGTTTTAGACGGTTTAGAAACAGTTAAAATCTGCGTAGCTTACAAAAACGCAGAAGGCGTAGAAATCGAAGCACCGACCGATGCTGACAGCTATGTTGGCTTGGTTCCAGTGTACGAAGAAATGCCAGGCTGGAGTGAATCAACTGTTGGCGCCACGGCTCTTGATCAGCTGCCAGCCAATGCTCAAGCATACGTTAAGCGTATCGAAGAGCTGATTGGTGCACCGATTGATATCGTATCAACCGGTCCAGACCGTAACGAAACCATCGTCTTACGCCACCCTTACGAGGCGTAATAGCGATGTGGTATGCCAAGCTTGAGCATCAATGAGCTTGGCATCGCAATGCATATAAAAAGCCGACCTCAGTGTCGGTTTTTTATTGTCTGGGAAACAGCCGTATTTAGATGAGTTGAGCTGATGCGTTAGCGTAAATCGCGCAGCCTAGGTAATTGCTGATCTTTGGCTGATAGCAGCGGCGTGTCTGTTGGCCAAGCAATGTTCACTTCAGGATCATTCCAAATCACCCCGGTTTCATCACTTGGGTCATAGAAAGCAGTGCATTTATAGTGCATGTCAGCCATAGCACTCAAAACGCAAAAACCATGCGCATAACCTGGCGGTATCCAGAGTTGACGGTGGTTCTCATCATTGAGTTCGACTGTTATATGCTCACCAAAAGTTGCTGATTGTGGATTGATATCCACAGTGACATCCAAAATAGCGCCGCGACTGACGCTCACCAGCTTGCCTTGCGGGTGTGTCCGTTGCATATGCAAGCCGCGTAAGACGTGACGTTGCGAGCGTGAATGATTGTCCTGCACAAAAGGTAGAGTAATACCCGCTTCGGCGTAACGGGCACTGTGAAAACTTTCAAGAAAGAAACCACGGGCATCGCCAAAAACCTGCGGCTCAATAATCAATACGCCGGGCAGCGCGGTGGTGATGATTTTCATCTGTATGATCTACACGTTAAGAAAGAGTGGTGGCGTTGCTGCTGGCTAAGCGCAGTAGATATTGACCGTAATGGGTTTGGCTTAAGGCGAGACCACGCTGCTGTAATTGCTCCTGCGTGAGCCAGCCTTTTTGATAGCCGATCTCTTCCAAGCAGGCGACTTTTAAACCTTGGCGCGCCTCGATAGTTTGTACGTAGTGTCCAGCTTCTAGTAATGAGTCGTGGGTGCCAGTATCCAGCCAAGCAAAACCACGCCCAAGTATGGCAACACGTAAGTCGCCGCGCTGTAAGTAGGCGTTATTGATATCGGTGATTTCCAGTTCGCCGCGCGCGGAAGGCTGTATGTGTTTGGCAATATCGATCACAGTATTGTCATAAAAATACAAACCAGTGACGGCATAATTGGATTTAGGGTGCGTAGGTTTTTCTTCTATGGATACCGCTTGGCCATCTGCCGAGAACTCGATCACACCAAAGCGCTCAGGATCGCTGACATGATAACCAAACACCGTTGCGCCCGAGCCTTGTTGTACAGCCTGTTGCAGCATGGCGCTAAAGCCATAGCCGTAAAAAATATTATCTCCCAGAATTAAACACACATGGCTGTCAGCAATAAAATCTGCACCGATAATAAAGGCTTGTGCCAGACCATCGGGAGAGGGTTGTTCGGCATAACTGAGCTCAATACCAAACTGACTGCCGTCGCCAAGGAGCCTTTTAAAGCTGGGTAAGTCGTCCGCTGTACTGATAATTAAAATCTGTTGAATGCCTGCCAGCATCAGCACCGATAGTGGGTAATAAATCATCGGTTTGTCGTAAATCGGCAGCAGTTGCTTGGAGATACCCAAGGTGATGGGGTGCAAGCGTGAGCCGCTGCCGCCGGCTAAAATAATGCCCTTAGTGTTGTGCATTGGGGGGGTCATATTGTGATACCTAAACGCTGGCCTTGATAGCTGCCATCTTGCACGCGTTGACACCAGACGTGATTGTCCAGATACCACTGCACGGTTTTACGCAAACCCGAGGCAAAGGTTTCTGTGGGCATCCAGTCGAGCTCATGCTGGATTTTACTGGCGTCAATGGCATAGCGACGGTCGTGGCCGGGGCGGTCAGCGACATAAGTTATCAGCTCTGTATATGAACCAGCTTGTACAGGTCTAGATTGCTCTTGCAGGTCAATCTTCGGGGCGACAGTTCTTGCATGTGGAGACTGCTCTTGTAGATCGGTCTGTAGGCCGGCAGCAGACTGGCTTATATCATCGATTTTTACCGAAATGCGCGGCACCAACTCATCCAGAATCGCGCAAATAGCTTCCACTACTTCAATGTTGCGCTTCTCGTTATGCCCACCAATATTGTAAGTTGCGCCGACAGTACCTTGGGTCAGTACTGTGTATAAAGCTTGCACATGGTCTTCCACATACAGCCAGTCGCGAATCTGATCGCCAGTACCATAAATAGGTAATGGTTTGCCGGCGAGGGCATTGAGAATCACTAGCGGGATCAGTTTTTCAGGGAATTGATAAGGGCCGTAGTTGTTGGAGCAGTTAGTGATTAACGTTGGAAAGCCGTAGGTGCGCAGCCAAGCTCTGACTAAGTGGTCGCTCGATGCTTTTGACGCAGAGTAAGGGGAGCTTGGAGCGTAGGAGGTTTCTTCGGTGAATAAAGGCAGTACGGCACTGCGAGGCGTAGCCGTGGCAGTCTGTTCTGTGGATTGCTTCGCTGCGCTCGCAATGACAGACAGGGTGCTGGCAATGGTAGTTGAATCGTCACTGCGAGGCTGTAAGCCGTGGCAGTCCGCGGGCTCATCGTTTGGATGCGGGAGGTCGCCGTAGACTTCGTCGGTGCTGATGTGGTGGAAGCGAAAGGCTATTTTGCGCGGCTCTGGAAGTGTATTCCAGTATGCGCGGGCTGCTTCCAGCATGGTATAGGTGCCGACAATATTGGTCTGAATAAACTCCGCAGGGCCATCAATCGAACGATCCACATGGGATGCTGCTGCTAAGTGCATCACGGCATCAGGTTGATGAGTGGTAAACACTTGATCCAATGCCGCTCGCTCGCAAATATCTATCTGTACAAAGCTATAGCGTGGGTTATCGCTTACCTCAAGCAATGACTCCAAGTTACCTGCGTAAGTGAGCTTGTCTACATTCACCACAGTGTCATCAGTGTGCTCAATAAGATAGCGAATCAGCGCCGAGCCAATAAAACCAGCACCGCCAGTAATCAAAAGTTTCATCACACACTCCACGCTGGGTACTAGGCAAGCAGGTGCTGCTTAGGGTTTAGGCTCGTCATTCCACGGCGCTTGTAAATAGCGGCTGTAGTTAAAAGTTTCCAACCATTCAGGCTTAAATACGACAAAAGCACTGACTGCCATGCCGTTAATAAATGCTTCAGGGAAGGCCACCAAGAGCACCATGCCAGCAAAGTCATCGAGCCAAGGTGGGAACTCATAAATACCGTTCCCCCACAGTAGTGCTGTAGCGCTGAGAATACAGAGCGTTGCAGTCAGCGCTGCAGGAAAGAAACCTGAAAAAAAGATATACATAAATAAGTTTTCAGGTTGCAGGCGTTCTAAGTATTTAGCGCACAGATGGCTGATAAAAACCGGCAACACAATCAACAACAAACCATTAATGCCCAATACGCTCAGCTCTTGTTTACCCAGCGCCAGTAAAGCAATTTGTGCAATAAAACCCGCAAGAATGGCTAATGGCCAATCCAGTAGTAAAGTCACTGCCGTCATGCCAATAAAGTGGAAAGACAAGCCGGTTGGGAAATCACGGCGTACCAGCCATAAAATACACAGCACAAATACCGTGCCAAACAATAAATGCTGGCGACGACTGTCGCTGAATAACTCAACCCAAGGTGCGCGCCACGCGGCATATAAAAGAATCGGGGCATACAACAACCAGCCCCATAAGAGCGTGGTTTCATTTAAGAGCATGCTTGCAATCATGATGTGACCTGTTAAGTGAAGTGAACGCTTAAAATGTCTTTACGCCAGGCGCTACTTTAGCAGAAATGCATTATTTATCAGGCTGGCACCGCCTAAACTTTTACAATAATTAGACTAAATCTATGATTACCGAGTACGGTACTGTGGACTTTGTACACTTTAAGGTAAACTTCACCCTCTTGATGAATTAACACGACATATCAATGCCTACGACTTTTCATGAAATCCCTGCAGAACGCCCCATTACGCCACTGTTAGACCGTGCGTTGACGCCGACAGAATTACGTTTGCTGTCTGAAAGCGAACTGGTCACTTTAGCGGATGAGTTGCGTCTATTCCTTTTGTGGAGTGTTGGCCAAACCGGTGGACATTTTGCCGCAGGCTTAGGTGTGGTTGAACTGACCGTGGCGTTGCATTACGTCTTTGATACGCCAGACGATCGTTTAGTCTGGGATGTGGGTCATCAAGCCTATCCGCATAAGATTCTCACCGGTCGTCGTGAGCAGATGCTGAGCATCCGTCAAAAAGATGGCCTCGCTGCCTTCCCGCGCCGTTGTGAAAGTGAGTACGATACCTTTGGTGTAGGGCATTCAAGCACCTCAATCAGCGCTGCATTAGGCATGGCGATTGCCGCCAAGTTACAAGGCAGTACGCGGAAAAGTGTAGCAGTGATTGGTGATGGCGCAATGACCGCCGGCATGGCCTTTGAAGCACTGAATCACGCACCAGAAACCGGTGCGAATATGCTGGTGATTCTCAACGACAACGATATGTCGATCTCGAATAATGTCGGCGGCTTATCCAATCACCTCGCTAAAATTCTCACCAGTCGCACTTACTCAACCATGCGCGAAGGCAGTAAGAAAATTCTCTCGCGCTTGCCGGGTGCTTGGGAAATTGCCCGCAAAACCGAAGAGCATGCCAAAGGCATACTCGCGCCAGGCATAATGTTTGAAGAATTGGGCTGGAATTATATTGGCCCGATTGATGGGCATGATTTACCCACCTTACTGACGACCTTGCGCAATATGCGTGAGTTGGAAGGTCCGCAGTTTTTACATGTAGTGACTAAAAAAGGTAAAGGCTTTGCCCCAGCAGAGCAGGCTCCTATTACTTATCACGCCATGACCAAAAAATCTGCCGCACCCAGCAAGCCCACTGGTCCACGCTATGCCAGCGTTTTTGGGCAGTGGCTGTGTGATATGGCGGCGGTGGATGAGCGTTTACTCGGGATCACGCCAGCGATGAAAGAAGGCGCGGATATGATTGCCTTTAGTGAGCAATATCCAACTCGTTATTTTGATGTCGCGATTGCCGAGCAACATGCGGTGACTTTAGCTGCGGGTATGGCCTGTGAAGGCGCCAAACCTGTGGTGGCGATTTATTCGACCTTCTTGCAGCGCGCCTATGACCAGCTGATTCATGATGTGGCGGTGCAAGATTTGGATGTGTTGTTTGCTGTCGATCGTGCGGGTTTGGTCGGTGAAGATGGCCCAACCCATGCGGGCAGCTTTGATATTTCCTATCTGCGTTGTATCCCGAATATGGTGATTATGACGCCCAGCGATGAAAATGAACTGCGCTTGCTGCTCAATACCGGCTACCACCATGTGGGCCCTGCAGCGGTGCGTTACCCGCGTGGTACCGGCCCGAATGCGCAGATCAGCTCAAGTTTAGATGGCGTAGCTTTAGGTAAAGGTGTGCTGCGTCGTGAGGGGCAGGGTGTTGCTATATTGGCCTTTGGCGTACAGCTTGCTGCAGCCTTAGAGGCCGCTGAGCAACTCAATGCCACAGTGGTGGATATGCGCTTTGTGAAACCTTTAGATGAGGCGCTGATTAAGCGTTTAGCTAAAGAGCACAGCTTATTTGTCACCATCGAAGAAAATGCGGTGATGGGTGGTGCAGGCAGCGCAGTGGGTGAGTTCCTCGCCGCTGAGCAAATACATATACCACTCTTGCAGTTGGGCTTACCTGATCGCTATGTTGAGCATGCGCAACCTGCGCAAATGCTCGCTGAATGCGGCTTAGATGCGGCGGGTATTGTGCAAGCGGTGCAGCAGCGTTTGGGTTGATTTATTGTTGCAGGCTCATCTATTGGGCCTGCGCTGTTATCGCTGTTTTCCCCTCAATCGTCCATCCTGGACTCCATTCGGGCGCTACGCCATCCATGGCTGCGC
>CALZAE010000006.1 GCA_945612235.1 uncultured Gammaproteobacteria bacterium
AAAAATGGTCGATGCGGCTATTATCGCAAAAAGTGGGGAGTTATTCAGAGGCTCCTTAGTGCCGGATTGATGCTGTTCTGGCCTAATACATTAGAGACACTCTAATGAGAGACAATAGGCTGTAGTAACATAATGAATTTTGCCACCTAATTAGAGGTGCTACTATGCATCAGAAAGCAATTAGGTGGCAGTATGAAACAAGACACAAACTTAATTTCAACCCTGAACTCCGACTCGAAACAGCAAAGCTGGTTGTCGATCAAAACCACACTGTTCGAGCGGCCTAGTGGCGGTGGTTTGCAATTAGGTAATAACGTATTGGCCACTATAACCGCATCGAAACGGTCGCGGAATTCGTTTAGTAACCGTTGACCGATGGGCCCGTCACAGTCTTGGCACAGCAAAGTAATGCGGCGAAAGTCTAGAGTCAGTGCTCGGGCAATTTGCCAGAATGACCAAAGCTAAAGTGATCAGGCGCAATCGCACGATAACCAGCCGCAGCCACAAGATTTACCACTCTGCGGTAGCGAAAAACTGAGCAGTACTGAGACTCAAAATGGAAATCCGGAAGATTAAGAAAACAGGCCTCCGGTGCGCGCAAGACCTTATAGTTTGGATCAAACACCATACCCACCATCGACTGAAATGATTTGCCCTGTAGTATAGGCCGCTTTATTTGAGGCCAACCAAACAACTGCATGGGCAACTTCCTCGGGCTTCCCCCAGCGTTTGAGGCATAAGTCTTCTTGCACAGCTTCTTTCCATTGTTCGTCGAAGATGCCGTCCGCCCATAGACGCTTGAAAATACCGGCATTGATCACGCCAATGGCAACACTATTAGCGCGGATTCCATGGGCTCCTTCCTCTTTGGCGATGCCCTGAATCAGCGATTCAATGGCTGCTTTTGGGGCAACAGACAATGCATCACGCTCGGGCCAGCGATGCAAACCAGCAGAGCTGATATGGACATAAGACCCGCCTCCGCTTGCTTTCATGTGTGCCAGGGTGTGATGCACTACGTTAAAGAAGCCGTTGAGGTCCGAATCGACAACTTGCTTCCATTCTTCTGGCGTAATATCACGTATTAATGGCTGCTTGATATCAGATCCGGCCGCAATGACGACAGTATGGATACGATGCTTCGCCGCAAGTTGATTAACTACTTCTTGGACCTGGTTGGCGTCGCCAATGGATAACTGGACAACGTGTGCCTGCCTATCTAAAGCCTCCACACTAGCTTTCACTTTATTAGCACGTTCTTGGTTTTGGTGATAGGTCAAAACTACATCGCTTCCAGCCCGTGCAAGTTCTCGGCAAATAGCGGAACCCGTACCTCCGCTGCCGCCGATCACTAAAGCTACGCCTACCGGAAAGTTCTTATCACTCATATATATTATCCTCGATAAGCTTTAATTTCCAAATCACTCCTTCATCTGATTTAAGGGATGAAGGAGTGATTCATGCGAAGTATTTGTTCCTTAATTACCCTGCAAAAAACGAGCACGATATTCGCTAAAGTTTTCTTGGAACCAATCTGTATTAAAACCGAACTGCTCAGGGCTATACCGGTGCGCTGGGCGATGCTCTCTTTTATTAGCTTGTAAATGCTGTTGCAGATTGGCTTCATCGGCATCACTAAAGGGCATATCAAGAAATTGATAGACATTTTTCACGACTTGAACTGGCTCTGTGACAGCATCCTTATACCAAACATCCATGAAACGGGTAGGATCTTGATCACGGACAGCCATAGTACGGCGCATAGAGTTTGCCCATTTGATGCCAAATTGATGGCCGACTAGATGCGGATCGGTTTCATCGCGACCCATGGCCCACATGTTGTAAATCATACTGCATAGCGACGGAATAGTTTCTTGTGGGTCACGATGCGTTTGAATGATTTTGGTGTCAGGGAACACTTTAAGCAAAGTGTCGAGGAAATGTAGGTGATGAGGGGTTTTGAGGACCCAACGTTGACCACCTTTATGCCCCTTGCGTTTCTTTTGCCATTGTAGGAACTGCAATACTTGCTTTAAGTACTCATAACCCGGTGTGTTATCGTTGGCTTCCTGCCAGCGCTGGTAGCTAGGTAGATAGCACCAGACTTCAGGCATGGTGCTATAAAAAGCATGCTCTAGCAGCATAATCTCCTCGTCAGCAGCAGTGGCGTCCCAAGGATGAATGGCAGCAAGGTCTGGCTGCGCTTCAAGAACTGCAGCGACTTCTGCTTTGCCCGCAGCTATGCGAGGATCGGGACCATTAAAGTCCCAGCCAGGAAAGGGAGCGGGAAAACGCACTTCGTACCAGAGTGGCGCATAAAATCGCTTATCTGCAGCTAGGCAACGTTGTAGCATTGTAGTGCCTGTTCTGGCGAAGCCGACAATGGCAACTGTATCCTTTATCTTTTCGTCAGCAATCTCTGGATAGCGGCTGAAGTAATCCTGAATGCGCAGCCTACTGACCAGAATATTGACCAGACGTTCATGCTGCGTGGCTAAGCCCACTGAGTTTAATCCGGCCTCTTCGTTGAGCGAATTTATTAAGACTGACAGCGGCTCGAGAAAGCTGCTATCGCCAAAATCGTCAAGCTGCGCAGTTTTGCGCGCCTCGGCAAGTAATGAGTTGAGATCTAGTTTAGGTAGCATGGGCTTCTCCATTATGTAAGCTGCTCAAGCTCTGCGATCTTGATAATGCTGCAGCTAGGGTGGGGGTGATGATCAGCTCGGATCCAACGGAAACACATGGTCCCCAAGCGATGTCCTGCGGTGTCGATCCAGTTGCCAACGCCAGGATCATTGTTGGCTATGATGATTCGCACCCGACCATTGCCATCTGCTTGGGCCGTGTGCTTGTTTACGGTGATACGGTGATAACGATAATCGAGCGACTCCATCCAGTAATTATTAAGTTGAAAGTTCCACGTCTCGCACTCTGGTATTTCATTTAGCTCAATCAGCAGAGCTTCGTCATCTTCGAGTTGCCAATAACCGTGGTAATAGAAAATGTTTGGATCACCGCCAGCTGCCTGACAAACAGCTTGGTCTGCAGGCGGAAGCTGATTAGGGCGCTCCAAATAGCCTTGGGACCAATCACAAAAAACACGAGCACAACCCTCTACGAAAGCACTGGCGGATCGCAAGCGTCGATCAAATTCGACAGCGTTCAACGGCGCAGGTGTTGCTCCCGAAGAGCCTATACGCTCAATCGTAATATCAGCGGCTGTTTCGCTAGCACGATCTAGGAAAGTCTGCCGCACCAACAGCGTACTTGTATCTTCCTGCATGGGTAGCCAGTTATTAGCATGTTGATCACGGCTGACGATAATTTCGAAACTGCCATCAGGGTTAAGCTGAATATTATGATGGTCCAAGTCGCCAGTTTGTTCATTCTGCCCATCCTGCCCATAACCGCCGCGCAGAGTGACAAAACCCAAGTAATGCACGCTGCCCCTGGTTCCTTTAATGCGATAGTCGTGCTCGCTGGAAATTTCAGTGCGCAAATAAAGGTTGTCTGGATTATCAGCACCAATTTTTGCAGTTTCGTCTGAAGGACTATAGAAGTTTGGAAAACTGGGGTCACCACTTTCCATATGCATGTCGAGCGCGATCCGTGTAAGCCGGCTTAGATAACGGAACCCTTCAGCTCGGTTGAGCTGATCAGTAGGCGCTTCTGGGCGTAAAATCTGTTGCCCTGCACGCTTTAGATGATCACAAAATTCTTCCCAGCTAGCGCCAGATACAACACTCTCTTCAATCTGCCGCCTATCTGCGTTGGTCATTTCCTACCTCCAAGGTGGTTAGCCTTACTCTTTGATTGTCCATAGTTGCCTTTGAAGAGATCAGTTACATCGCTTGAATAGACTAAATTAACGGCACTACCAATCGATAGAGTAAGCTATTATGCTGATTGGAATAAATATTATAAAAGGTGATGAGGTATGGACGATTTGGGGGTTAGCTTCAACGATCTTATTAGCGCGATTTATGAAGAGCCACTAGCACCTAATCCGTGGCAGCAGCTCGGGACGTTACGTAAGGCACTAGAAGCGCAAGATGTGTATTTAGTTCTACGACAACCTACCGATGGTAATATTGGACTGGCTTTTTTCGATGGACCTTTTGCTTCCGCTTCGCCGCACGCAGCTTATTATTTGAAGCAACTATATACATTGGATCCATTCTTAAACTTGCAGCCGAACAAACCAGTATTTTTGAGCGATATCATTGATGATAAGAAGTTGTTGCAGCTTGAATATTACCGTTTGGCGCTTGCCCCAGATAATATTTTCCACATGCTAGGAGTTAATATTCGTAACGAGAAAGGATTGCGCGCCAACTTGCGTGTTACTCGTAACCGCTCTCAACCACCTTTTGGTGAGGTAGAAAGGCGCTTGTGTGAAGATATGATTCCCCACTTAGCTCGAGCGTTGCAGATTTATAATCGAATTTCCGAGCTTGAATCAGAGCGTATGATTTATGCCGATGCCATGACTCAACTTGCCATGGCTACGATCTTTCTCGACGAACGTCGTGGCGTTTTTACTACCAACCCAGCAGCCGACTATCTGTTGGCACAAAAAGATGGTTTTGGTGTTCTCAACGGATTGTTTCATTTGGAGTCGCCCATGCAGCATAGACAATTATGCGTGCTCATTGATGAAGTCGTCCAGTCGCAGCGTTCAGGAGAAGTAGACTTGGCAAGGGCCTTATTGGTCAACTCTAAGTCAGGGAAATCTCAGTACAGTCTTATTGTGAGATCGATGCCACCATCTGAACGGCCGGAAAGTTTGGGAGAGCCAGTGATCGCGCTGTTTATCAGCAGTCCAGATCAACCTATAGAAACTTCCACAGATTTACTGCAGGAGTTGTTCAAATTAACGCCTGCGGAGGCGAAATTGGCGGTACTTTTGACCAATGGCTTTACTATAGAAAATATCTCTGCCGAGCTAGGTATTAGCGCTCACACGGTTCGTGCTCACTTGCGTTCTATTTTTTCCAAGACCCATGTATCTCGCCAGAGTGAATTGATTCGCCTGATTCTTAGTAGTGCGGCCAGCCTAAAATAGGTATTAACAAACACCTGAGGTTGAAAATAAGTTACCGCTGCTTGCGAAGTAAAGCAGCGGCAATGTGTTGGCTTACTTATTATTTTATGCTATTTCGCTTTACCGTCTGGGGTTAATCTGTAGAGTCAGGCTCGAATCCTTCAGGGACATTGAAGGAGTAGCTATGTTCTTCGATACGTTCAGTGATTCGCCAACCGCTAGGTGTCCGCACTAAACGGTCATTGTACCAAAGACCGAAGATGGAGAGTTGATGGCCATTTTTTCCATCCGGTAGGTACATGGGGTTGTAGCAGATAGTACGAACGCGAGCGGTATCTCCCTGCAAATGAACTCGACTGTTACCTATCAGATGTTGCGACATTGGAAATGCAGGCATGGCTTTTTTCATCCATAATCGAACTTCCGGCATGGAGCCTTTTGGTCCTCCCATACTGGTATAATCAATGAAAGCATCTGGTGTGAAAATCTCATCCCAGACATCAAAGTTTTTATTATCAACGGCAGTTGCATAATCAATTAATAAGTCATTGATGCGCATCCGGTCGGATATTTCTTGTAAACTCAACTGCATTGTTCGCCTCCTCGAAGCGTTTATTGTTTTTGGCCAAGTTCTGGTATAGCAAATCAACAGCGGTAGATGAGTCCCTCAAATAGGGTATCGTTGTCTTCTCAGCCCCACAATTCCCAGTGCACAACAATTCATTGACGCAGCCCTTGTTTAGGAACGTAGTTTAATGCTCTAGAAGGTCATGCCCGACCATTAAAACAACGCTAATCAGTATTTATACCGCTATGGTGTGTTACATCTCACACCACAAACAAACTTCAACTCCAAATATTTAGCAGCTTCCTAAGCAACTGCTTACGCAGTTCTCACTATTCTCTCCGTATTTAAAGTTCGGATTTTTATCACTATTTTGGTAAATACAGATGCTCTTTCTGAGAAGCTTAGATTAGTTTGTTTGAGTGATGTTTTGCCCAGTCCAGCAACTTTATAGTCTCCTGAACTTGTTTGACTAATGCGCCCAGCATGCTAAAGAAGGGGCAAAGTAATGGTAGAAAAAAAGCAATCTATATTGCCGCTTTATCTAGTGCTTAGTAGCAAGCTGAATTTAAAAACTTAACAAAACATTTGAGAGACTAATCACGATGGCTGATTTTGACGTATTCAATGGTGATGCTGACGGTATTTGCTCTCTGGTCCAGCTGCGCCTTGCTGAGCCGAGGAAAGCCAGTTTAATAACTGGAGTTAAACGTGATATTGCACTTCTAGATCGTGTGAAAGCAGTGGCGGGTGACCGTGTGACCGTCCTTGACATTTCAATGGAGAAAAATCGTTCTTCACTAGACATATTGCTACAGGCTGAAGCCGATGTTTTTTATGTCGATCATCATGTCGCCGGTGATGTGCCAAAGTCCTCGCGGCTGACGACGATAATTAATGAAGCGCCCGATGTCTGTACTAGCCTGTTAGTCAATAGCTACCTCAAAGGGCAATTTCGTGCCTGGGCGGTAGTTGGGGCATTTGGCGATAACTTAAAGCAGAGTGCTTCGAGATTGGCTAAGTCTCTACAGCTAAAACCAGACGAGTTGAAAAAGCTGGAAGAGCTGGGTACTTATCTCAATTATAATGGGTATGGCGAGCAGCTTGAAGATCTGCACTTTGATCCTGCTGAATTATTTAAACTGACCGGATCTTATGCCAACCCATTAGATTTTATTCGAGACGACCAGCAATACTTCAACTGCTTAAGCAACGGTTATCATGAGGATATGATGGCTGTAGCGACTGTTGAGGCAGAGCAAGCAAGCGATTCGACGGCAGTATTTATATTGCCAAATTCACCTTGGGCACGGCGCATCAGTGGCGTTTTTAGTAATGACTTGGCTAACCGTTTTCCAGCCAGAGCTCATGCGATTGTGACAGAGAAAGCTAAGGGTGGATATCAAGTCAGCGTGAGGGCTCCTTTGTTAAATAAAAGTGGCGCAGCTGAGCTTTGTCAGAAGTTCTCGAGTGGTGGCGGGCGTGCTGCTGCAGCTGGAATTAACCAGCTGTCGGCAGCGGAATTAGAAGAATTCATACGAGTTTTTCAAGCGGCTTACCCCTTGTCAGCAAAGTAAGCGTAACAACAACCCCACATAGCCAACGCTTTTCTGATGCCATAGCTTACCCGTTTTAATAAACGAGGTGATGTATGAGCCGTCAATATCGCAACACAGCGCAGTGGTTAGAGTTGATCGAAGCTTTTGAGCACAGCGGACAAACCCAGGTCGAGTTCTGCGCTGCGCTTACGCTCAATCCTAAGTATTTTAGCAAGCGCCGCAGTGAGTTATTAAATGCTCACTCTGAGTCTGCTTTTGTTCAGGTGCAGGCTCAATCGGTTAGCATGCCAGCAGTTAATTTTGGTGCATCATTGACGTTGCGCTTTCAGCAAACTGAACTGACTTTGCCTTTGTCGGTTGAGCCTCGCTGGCTTGCTGGTTTAATAAAAACATTATCGGCATGAAGATGTTTGTTGAGCCACCGGCCATTTATTTGCATAAGCAGCCGGTGGATTTTCGCAAAAGCATTAACGGTCTCAGCGTGATCGTTGAAGAGCACATGCGGTTATCGGCCTTCAGTGGTGCACTGTTTGTGTTCTGTAATCGTCAGCGCGATAAAATTAAAGTCCTGTACTGGGATCAAACAGGTTTTTGCCTGTGGTACAAACGTCTTGAAAAAGACAAGTTTAAATGGCCTAAACAGATGCGCGGTGAAGTACTGACATTGTCTGAGCGCCAATGGAGCTGGCTGCTTGAGGGGCTGGATATTGAGCGAATGAAAGGTCATAAACCGCTGCAATTCAGTAGCACTTACTGAGTAAAATAAGCGCTACTGGATTGGTATAAAAAGATTGTATCTATAGCTGTTATGTCTAATTAAACGATTGTTTTTAAAGGCTTTTGCAAGCGCTTTATAGTAAAATAAACACCATGAAAACGACTGACTCAACCACCTTGCCTGATGATATCGAGAGCTTAAAAGCGCTCGTTTTGTCGTTGCAGGGCGAGTCTAAAAAGTATCGGCAGCTGTACTATGAGACGCTTGAAAAGTGGCAGCTTTCACTCAAACAGCGCTTTGCTGCCAGCAGCGAAGGTTTCCCAGGTCAAGGTGAGTTGTTTAACGAGGCTGAAGAACTGCTTACGCCCAGCGAAGAAGAAGTCGCTGCAGACGAAACCATCACCTACACTCGCAAGAAAACCCGTCGCCCAAGTTTAGCTGCAGAACTACCCCGTGAAGACGTTGCTCACGACATACCCGAAGCGGATAAAGTGTGCAACGACTGCGGTACTGATTTGCACCGCATGGGTGAAGAAGTCAGCGAGAAGCTGGAGTTTATCCCAGCGACCGTTAAAGTCATCCGCCATATTCGCCCTAAATACAGCTGCCGCTGCTGCGAGAAAAACGCAACACAAACCCAGATTAAAATCGCACCCGTTCCAGCGAGTGTTTTGCCTAAGAGCATCGCCACGCCAACGTTACTGGCACAAATTATCAGTGCTAAGTACCAATTTGGCTTGCCCTTGTATCGCCAAGAAGCGTTGTTCAAAAGCTTTGGTATTGATCTGCATCGACAGACCATGAGCCGCTGGCTGGTCAAACTCAGTGGACAGCTTGAATTGCTGTATGAACACTGGCATCAACAACTACTGAAGCAGCCAGCTATCTGGTCCGATGACACGCCAGTAAAAGTGATCGAAACTGAAAAATCACAGTGCTATATGTGGGTTTATGGCTGTGGCGCAGATAAAAAACCAGCAGACGGCCCGCCGAATATTGTTCTGTATGACTATCAGGATGGACGCGCAGGCGCTTGCCCTGAGACCTTTTTGCAAGGCTACGGCGGCTTGCTGCAAGTCGACGGTTATGCCGGTTATAACCATACTGAAGCCACATTAGTCGGCTGTTGGGCGCATGCTCGGCGTAAGTTTATTGAAGCCAAAGCGGTTCAACCTAAAGGCAAAACAGGTCGTGCTGACCAAGCACTCAGCCTGATTCAGAAACTGTATGGCATTGAAACGTCAATCGCCAACGCAACGCCTGAACATAAACTGCAGGTACGCCAAGAACAGTCTGCGCCGATTATGCAGCAGCTCAAGGCTTGGTTGGATAAAACAGCACTGCAAGTTCCACCAAAAACTGCCATCGGTAAAGCGCTGCAATACAGCTTGAGCCAATGGAGCAAATTGACGGTTTATCTTGAGCACGGCTTGGCTAGCATCGACAACAATCGTGCTGAGCGTGCGATCAAACCTTTTGTGATTGGCCGTAAAAACTGGTTGTTCTCCAACACCCGCAGCGGCGCCAAAGCCAGTGCTGTTTTTTACAGCCTCGTTGAAACAGCCAAAGCCAACGACCTACAACCTGCTGTGTATCTCCAAGCATTGTTAGAGCAACTGCCGCACACCAGCGCTGCTGACATCGATACACTTTCGCCTTGGAACATTAAACTGAGCTAAGCATAGGCTCGCTCTAGCTACTGATCTGAGTTGCGCTGGGTGTGGTTGGTGTTACGCTTACTCAGCAAAAACAATTTGAAACGATATTTCATCCATTACCACAGAGTAGTAAGTGCTAGCTGCTACTTTCAAATCAGTAACTATTTCGCTCTAATCTAAACAGGGGACGTATATCTTCCAGCTACTGTAGTAGAAATAGTAGCAGGGAAGAGCGTTGCACGTGCTCAATACCTAACAAAACAAATCAATTTAAGTTACGACTTTTAAAGTATTGCTCTAACAGGAGTGAAAAATGGCAAAAGTAGAGAATCTGGTGACTTCCATAAAGGTTGAGATCGATGCACCAGCATCGGTAGTGTGGGAAGTGCTAACTGATTTTGAACGCTATTCAGAGTGGAATAGTTTTTGTATCAGTATCGAATCAAATCGAAATATTGGCGAACTAGTAAATATGCAGGTACGCATTCCCGATACCGATCAAGTTATACCAGTTCACGAATATCTTGTGGCTTATGAGCCTGAACGCTTACTTTCTTGGGAGCAACGCCCCACGGACGATAACAAAGATGCTGCCCGTCGAGATCAATATATCGAAGCGCTAGGACCGCAACGTAGTAGTTACTTCACCACAGACTTATTTTTGGGGCTGAATGCTGAAACGATTATGCAAGAGCACGGCGCTTGGGTAAAGAAGGCATTTGATCAAGTTGCACGAGATGTTAAAAATCAAGCTGAAGCTATTTACGCAAAAAACAAATAGTTGCGGTCTTATACACGTATATGACGCAGTCAAATTTTAGAGGCAGCATAGAAATCTCAAACTAAAAATAAAAACTTTACTAAGGTGACAAATAATGCTTAAAAACAAAATTGTGGTGGTTTCAGGTATAGGTCCAGGCCTTGGAATCAAAATGGCAGTGCTAGCTGCAAAAGAGGGTGCAGCTGGTGTGGTGCTGGCTGCACGAACTGCTAGTAAATTGGATGATGCTGAGGCTGCGATTAAAAAACTAGATTTAGACACTGTTGTTTTGAAAATCCCTAATGATATCACCGACCGTGCACAATGCGATGCTCTCGTTCAACAGACAGTGGATCGATTTGGTCGTATCGACGCTTTAATTAATAGCGCATATTCACACAGCGATTTTTTAACTGCCGAACAGGCGCAACTGGATAGTTGGCGCCAAGATATGGAAGTGAACGTACTTGGTACTATGAACATGACTTTGGCAGTCGTGCCGCAGATGAAAGCGCAAGGTGAGGGCAGTATTGTCATGATCAATACCATGGCTTCTCGCCATGTATATCCCCCTGAGGCTAGTTACGCAGTTTCTAAAGGAGCACTCAAAACAGCAACTTTATATTTGGCCGATGATCTGGGCAAGTATGGTATACGTGTAAACTCTGCTTTTATGGGTTGGATGTGGGGTGCAACGCTACAAGGCCACTTTGAGGAGCAAGCGCAAAGCAGGGGTATCAGTGTTGAAGCAGCAGTAGATGAGGTGGCGAAAAATATTGCATTGCGGCGCATCCCTGAGGATAGCGAATGTGCCAAAGCCGCGATTTTTCTGGCCTCTGATTACTCCAGCGCTATGAGTGGTGCACAGCTTGATGTCAACGGCGGACACTTCATGCCGTATTGATTAACTGTTGTAGATCCAGCCGGCTCTTTTTAACTAACCGTGCAGAATCTGCTTGGTACGCGACCTATAAGAGAGTCGGTTGTTACTTAATTTATACAAGCGTCAAAAGGTTAGCTCTTATAAGACCGGCGCAAGTTATAAGCTTTTATTAATGCATTACTGATGAGACCTGTAGTCATGGGTTTTCAACACATCGCTAAAAAACAGATAATACGAATTGCTGGTACAGTATTTTATCCTCCATTATTAGCGGGTGAGCTGAGCAGGGATGGGGGCTGTACTGTTGCGATCAGTGACGGTTATGTTTGGTTAGTAGTTTGCATGGTGTTTCTCCGGAATTAAAAAAGGCGGAGAAACACAGATCCCTTAACGGAAAAGTGTTTTCCGCCAAGATGGGTAGGGTTATTAGATCAGGTGCGTTCGTATGAGCAGTATTCTACATACTCATGATGAATCATCATTGTGGTGTAGCAGGTATCACATATATCAATACCGCTAGAGCTATAGTCATTTGTGGTGTATGAGGGGAAAAGAGGGTGGCGTATCCTGTTGATTGTTTCCGACAAGAAATAATTAACAGTAGAGCGATACGCCATGACAAATACTACCCTGAATGTTCTTTCACAACCAGATGAAACTGGCACTGATGTGCTAACTGCTTTATTGCGTAATGGTGCTCGCCAGCTCATTGCGCAAGCAGTTGAAGTAGAGCTGCAGCAACTGCTGCAAGCTCATGAAGAACTGCGTTTACCCGATGGCCGCAAAGCTGTGGTGCGTAACGGCTATTTGCCTGAGCGCAGCATCCAAACGGGCATTGGCGATGTTGATATCAAGGTGCCAAAAGTGCGTGATCGTAGCGGCTCTGGTATTCGTTTTACCAGCGCACTGCTACCGCCATACCTCAAGCGTGCCCGCAGCGTTGAAGAGTTATTACCGTGGCTGTATCTCAAAGGTATTTCCACTGGAGACTACCAAGAAGCCCTAGCAGCCTTGCTGGGTGAGAATGCCAAAGGCCTGTCAGCTAACACCATTTCCAGGCTCAAGGAACGCTGGATTGATGAGCACCGAGAGTGGCGACAGCGCGACTTGAGTGACAAGCGCTACGCGTACCTTTGGGTTGACGGTATTTACAGCAACGTCCGCCTCGATGACCGCCTGTGCTTGTTGGTGGTGATGGGTGTAACTGAGCATGGCCGCAAAGAACTGATTGCCGTTGAAGAAGGCTATCGTGAGTCTGAAGCTGGCTGGCTTGAGCTGCTGAATGGCCTGGTTGCGCGAGGACTTACCAATTACCCAAAGTTGGCAACAGCTGACGGCGCTCTGGGCTTCTGGAAGGCTCTGAGCAAAGTATACCCGCAGACCAAACAGCAACGTTGCTGGGTGCATAAGACGGCCAATGTGCTCAACAAACTGCCCAAGGCAGTGCAACCCAAAGTAAAAGAAGCACTGCATGATATCTGGATGGCAGAGACGCGTGAGAACGCCCATAAAGCCTTTGATACGACGCTGGCAAGATTTACTGCTAAGTACCCACGCGCTATGGAATGCTTAGCTAAAGAGCGTGAGAGCATGTTGGCTTGCTACGATTTTCTAGCAGAACATTGGGTGAGTATACGCACCACCAACCCAATTGAATCTGCCTTCGCTACAGTACGTTTAAGAACCAGCAAAACCCGCAATTGCGGGTCAAGAAACACAACCCTAGCAATGGTTTATAAATTGCTGCAATCAGCGCAGAAGCGCTGGAACCGCCTGAAAGGATTTCAACTGCTAACCCTCGTGGTCAATAACGTTAAATTCCAAGACGGCGAACAAGTAATGGAGCAATCAGACAGGAAAACCGCCTGATGCTCGTACACCAGATTTGACCATAACTCGGCCAGCGCTGACACATAGGGGCGGCGGTCATTTTTAAAGCTGCATTTTTTCGGGCAAAAACAGGCCGGTCTCTGTTTGGTCTCAACTCGGTCTCAATTAAAAAGCAGCGATTTTTGCGACCAAACGGGCGGAGGTCATGACATCTACCCTAGAGACCAATAAAAAATGACCTCTGCTTTTTAGAGATCTGAGAATGGTCTCAATTTAGAAAAAACCAGAAAGTGTAACATACTGATTTTAAAGGGAAATGGCGCACTCGGCGGGATTCGAACCCACGACCCTTGCCTTCGGAGGGCAATACTCTATCCAGCTGAGCTACGAGTGCATTTGAAGAAGTGTAACAAATTTGAAGCTTTTTGACCCTCGCCCTAAATCTGGATTTTCGCCTTGAGTGCCGCCTTCGGAGGGTGGCACTCTATCCAGCTGAGCTACGGGTGCAACGCGCGCATTATACACACATATGAATACCGCTGTAAGTAGTGATTTAAGCTACGACTTTCGCCCTCTGCAGGTAGTCGTGGCTTAGAATCCCGCCGAGTGCGTCATATACATATTTCGACAATCAGACACTGACCGAAACAATATTGCCGATTGTCAGGCCGCCAAGTAGACCACCGCCCATATCGGTTGCAAGGCTCTCTGTTTTGCTGAGCATGCTGTTGATTTTTTCGAGTTCTTTACGCGACTCAGGGTCATTCAAACCTATACTTTTCACCATATTAATCAGCGACTTTAACAAGCTTAAAACTTCCTTGATCGACTCGGCATCTTGGCGCTGCTGGTTCGCGTTGGTATTGTTTTGGTTGTGCAGATAAGCACCTAGGGAACCGACTTCGCGCTGTGCGGATCGGACTTGCTCTTGAACTTCAGTCTGACGAGCTGACTCCTCTTTCGACTCAGTTTCAGTGGTTGTGTCTGCTTGCAATGCCTGCTTAGGCTCGCTCTCACGCTCTATTTCGGTAGGCGTGCCACTGCTGGCAAGTTCTTCTCCCTCAACGCCAACCTGAGGTGCATCACTCTCTTGAACTGCTTGAGAAGAGTCAACACTCTCACCTGAATGTGTTGGTGGAGAGTCGCCACTGAGTTCCTTGGCTGCTTGACCAAGTTCTTGCGCTAATGCGCGTATCTCGCGCAATACCCCTTTGGGTGCGAACCCAGAAGCAACCAGCATTTTGAGCATTTTGATGCGCTCTTTTGCGAGCTCTAACTTCTGGCGTGCTGCGGCTTTACGCGATTCGCTAACGGTATTGAGTTTACTGAGCATGTCACGTGATGCTTGACGCATGGTTTGCATGCGCTTGCTTAAGATCTCGCTGACCGAAGGAGCCTGTTCTTCTTGTGCTGTGACAGCGGTTGGCATGGGTGATATTTCAGATGCTGCAGCTGTGCGTACTATAGGTCGCAGCATCATAGGTGCAGATGAAATAGGTAGCGCCATAACAAAGTCTCCAAGCTGAGCTGATGTTATCGGCCGTGGGTTGGGAGGCTTGAGTTGCAGGGCTTGTAATGACCAGTTAATACAGGTGCCGTTTCTCAATTTAAGAGCGGCTTAGCGTCTGAAAACCACTGCGATGATGCGTATCGGTAGGGTAAATAGCAATAGCAATCTTGATATTTAGCCCTGCTGCAACAACTGCTCTAGTAGCTCTTTATCATCTAATTCAGCGCCCCAGCCATTACTATGCACCAACCCCTCCAGCGGCAAACGTGAGCGCCAGCCTTTAGTTTGCAGTTCGGGCTGGTCGAAAAACTCGCTGACATAGCCGATGCATAAGTAGGCCAGTGGGTAGACGTTATCCGGCAGATTGAGAATGCCGGCCAGCGTGTCTTGATCAAGAATGCTGACCCAGCCCACACCAATGCCTTCGGCGCGGGCGGCTAGCCAGAGATTTTGCACGGCCAGGCAGGTGCTGAATAGATCCGTCTCGACTATCGAGTTGCGCCCCAAAACATGGGTGCCGCCACGGCTGCGGTTGCAGGTGATGCACAAATTAAGCGGGCTTTCGACAATGCCTTGCAGCTTCAGGCTGCGGTAGGTGTCTTGGCGTTCACCGCTGTAGTTGTCTGCGGCTTTGGCGTTTTCTTCATCATAGCTGGCCAGTACCTGCTGACGAACTTCAAGGCTATCGATCAGAATAAAATCCCAAGGCTGCATAAAACCCACTGAGGGTGCGTGATGTGCTGCTTTTAACAGGCGTGCTAAGACAGGTCTTGGAATCGGATCGGGTAGAAACTGCGAGCGCACATCGCGGCGTTCGTAAATGGCGCGATAGAGACCGGCGCGTTCATCGTCGCTGAAAGGGCGGTTGTGGTCGGTCATGCTGGTGTGCCTGCTTTTGGTTGAGTCGTTGCGTTATCCAGCTTGAGTACACTGCGTAACCAGTCGGTATCTAGGTAGTCTTCGACTTGATCAGCCAAACGATCCAGCTGCTCAAGGCGGTGGGCTTGGTAATTAACAGCTGCGCCTAAATCTTGCAGTCCCGCCCAGTGCAATAGCGCATCACAGGCGGCGGGCTGATCGAAGATGCCATGTACCGCAGTGCCGGCAATTTGATTATCCGCGCTGATCACGCCTTCATGTTGGCCATTGATAGAGGTGAGCGGTGGTAATGGCTCGGCACTGTGGATGGTAATGCTGTGCATGATATAGCCCGTAAACTCTGTACCTGCAGCCGAACTCTCTGCAGAGAAAGTAAGACTGCCTTGAACTTCGCGTAATTGTTGCTCTGGGTTCACACTGGTGGTTATGGGTAGAAGTCCCAGCGCGGCGCAGCTAGCTGACGCACCTTCGCTGCCGCTTGGGTCATCAAGACCTTCACCGAGCAGTTGTAAGCCGCCGCTGATGCCAAATACTTTACCGCCATAGCGCAGATGTTTTTCGATAGCTTGTGGCCAACCTTGTGCTTGCAGCCAAGCCAGATCAGCACGAATACTTTGGCTGCCGGGCAGAATAATCAGGTCAGCTGGCGGAATGGCTTGATCGGGGCCGATAAACTGCAGATTGACACCGGGATGCAGGCGCAAGGGATCAAAATCATTGTGATTGGTGATGCGCGGTAAGACCGGCACTATCACATTCAGCGCGCCAGCAGTGCTAGAACCACTGAGGCCGATGCTGTCTTCAGAGTCGATAATCAGGCCGTGCAGATAGGGCAACACGCCGATCACGGGTTTACCAGTGCGCTCAGTCAGCCAATCCAGCCCCGGTTCCAGCAAAGCCATATCACCGCGAAAACGGTTGATAATAAAGCCTTGGGTGCGGGCTTGTTCGCTCTCTGAGATTAACTCTAAAGTACCCACCAACTGGGCAAATACACCACCGCGCTCGATATCACCCACTAGTAACACCGGGCAGTCGGCGGCTTCAGCAAAACCCATATTGGCGATGTCGTTGGCGCGCAGATTAATCTCCGCGGGGCTACCAGCCCCTTCAGCAATGATCACATCGTAGCGCTGACTTAAATCGCGCCAAGCCGCCAGCACCGACTGCATGGCCTCGGCTTTATAGGCGTGATAATCCAGCGCATCCATGTTGCCGTAAACCTGACCGCGCAGAATCACCTGCGCGCCACAATCGCTTTGCGGTTTGAGTAGCAACGGATTCATATCGCTGTGGGGTTGAATGCCACAGGCCAGAGCGTGCAGGGCAGTGGAGCGCCCAATCTCACCGGCATCGATGGTAATTGCGCTATTCAGCGCCATATTCTGCGGTTTGAACGGCGCAACGGACACACCTTGCCGCGCTAGCCAGCGACAGAGTGCCGCGACGACGGTGGTTTTACCGGCATCAGAGGTGGTGCCCTGAATCATCAGTGTGATCATTTACAGCTCAATACCTTTTTGCGCTTTGATGCCTTGATCTTTGAACGCGTGTTTTACCGCGCCCATTTCAGTCACAGTATCGGCGATATCGATCAGTTCCTGCGGCGCGTAACGGCCTGTCACTACCACGTGCTGCATCTCGGGGCGTGCTTGTAAATCGTCCAGCACAGGGTCCAGATCTAAGTATTCGTACTTCAGGGCAATATTGAGTTCATCCAGCAAAATCAGATCATAGCTGGGGTCTTTGAGCATGGCAGCAACGATCTCCCAAGCCGCATTGGCTGAGGCGATATCTTGTTCTCGATCTTGAGTATCCCAGGTGTAGCCTTGGCCCATCACGTGATAGTCGACATTGGGCAGCTTGCTAAAAAAAGCTTGCTCACCGGTACTAAAAGCACCCTTAATAAACTGCACTATGCCGACTTTCATGCCGTGACCTAACGAGCGCGCGACCATGCCAAAGCCCGAGCTACTTTTACCTTTACCGGGACCAGTCAGGACCAGCAGGATACCTTGCTCTTTGTTGGCATTGGCGATGCGCTCTTGCATGATTTTTTGTTTGGCCGCCATACGCTTAGCGTGGCGGGCAGGGTCTTTGGCGTGTTCACGCATGGGTATTCTCCTAGTGGTTATTCAATATGAGTGGCTGGTCTTGGACAGCAGCAGCCAACAGTGTGGGCGCAAGAGAGAGTCATAGGTTCGCCATTTTGATCATGATCCACCGGAACACAGGGGTACAAATACCGGTGCGCCATCGACTTCTACAGTGATGAGCTTTTGGTTGTATAACTGCTCAAGTGCGGAGGGTTTTAACATGGAATGGGCGGGACCCCAGCAGGCATCACCGTTGCTATACAGTAGCAATACATGGCTGCACCAACGTGCCGCTAGATTGAGATCATGCAGGCACATAAAGACTGTTTTGCTTAGGGCCGCCTGATCTTTCAGCAGACTCATGACTTTGACCTGATGATGTAAGTCCAAGTGGTTGGTCGGTTCATCCAGCAACCATATATCAGGGTTTTGGGTCATGAGTGTGGCAATCGCAACACGCTGGCGCTCGCCGCCGGATAAAGTACTGAGTAGGCGGTCCGAGAGATGATCGACATCCATTGTTGCTAACGCTTGTTGCGCCCGCTGCAGGTCTTCATTTTTTTCACTTTCCCAAGGCGATAACCACGGATGACGTCCGATCATCGCGGTTTCTAATACCGTGGCTGGGAAACTGTCTTGGCGCTCCTGAAACACTAAGCCTAATTGCCGAGCAATATCACGGCGTTTTAAGTCAGTGAGCGCTGAGTCGTTCAAAATGACTTGGCCGCTGCGCGCGGGCAGCAATCCCGCCAGTGTATGCAATAAGGTGGTTTTACCGGCGCCATTGGGGCCGAGTACGCCCCAAACTTGTCCGGACTCAATACTCATATTCAGCGCAAAGCCGTCGGCGCGGTTGGGTACGTTGATGATCAGATCGCGGGTGTGCAGGGTACTCATCAACGGCTCCGGTGCAGTAAATACAGAAAGGTCGGTACGCCGAGCAATGCGGTAATCACGCCAACGGGCAGCTGCTCCGGCGCAATCACTGTGCGCGCTAACGTATCGGCCAGTACCAATAAAGTGCCACCGGCCAGCGCACTGGCTGGCAAAATAATGCGCTGATCGTTACCCAGCACCAGTCGCAGCATATGCGGCACAATTAGACCGACAAAGCCGATGCTGCCTGCTGTTGTCACTGCCGTTGCGGTGAGTAGGCTGGCCAGTAGATAAATGCTCCATTCCAGCGGGCGCACCGAGACACCCAGTGCAGCAGCCTGCATGGAACCACGCGCCAATACATTTAAATTACGCGCCAGCGGCATAATCACTATCACTGCTAAAGCCAGCACCACCAGCGCTGGCCAAGGTGTACGGGCGTAGGACACATCACCCATCAACCAATACAACATGCCGGGCAGTTTGTAAGAGGGGGTCAATGCCAGCATCAGCGTAATCACTGCGCCCCAACCAGCGGCAACTACCACGCCAGTCAGCAACAGACGCGATGCAGTCCAACTGCCGGTACCGTGTGCTAGGCCAAACACCAATACGGTGGCGAACATGGCACCAACAAAGGCCGAGCCAGAGATCGCCAGTGCACCCATGCCACCTAGCATGGCTAACAGCGCACCCACCGCTGCACCACCGGACAAGCCCAGCACATAGGGATCAGCGAGCGGATTACGCAGCAGCACTTGCATCAGTGCCCCCGCTACAGCCAATAAACCACCGGTGGCAAATGCAGCCAATGTGCGTGGTAAGCGCAGGTCCCATACTAGGGTTTGATGCAGCACACTGCCTTGATCTTGAATCACCGCCCAAAGCTCTGACGGTGAGATGGTGACACTGCCGATCGCTAGAGCCAATACCACAGCCAGCAGAGCAATAACGCTAAGCGCCAGTAAGGAGCGAAGCATCAGAATGTCGCCTGCAATTTTTCACTGAGGTCATTAGCGAGCACGGGCAATATCCAGTTTCTGACAAATATCTCGACTGGCTTCTAGCAGTCTCGGTGTCGGGCGTGAGATGGGTGATGCGGGCACAAAAAACAAATTATTTTTAGCCACCGCGCTCATTCTTGGATACTTTTTCCAGTGATCCAGTTGCTGATCGCTGGCGCCTTCTACACTGCCGGTCAGAATCACTTCGGGATCAGCCCCGAGCACAACTTCAGGGCTGATTCGCGGCACCAAACGTGGCATATCAGCAAACACGTTAACACCACCGCACAGTTGCAGCACTTTACCGATCAAATGCTCGTTGTTGATGGTCATTAAGGGCGTTTCCCAGACCTGATAGAAGGCAGAGATGGGTTGAGCGTGACGGTATTGCTCAGAAATTTCAGCCATACCTGCGCGGAAACGTTCGGCTTCGGCAAAGCCTGCTGTTTCTGTGCCCGCCAAAGTAGAGAGGCGCTCAATCGCGCTAGACACACCCTCGAAGGTGCGCGGCTCGATGGCAAACATTGGCAGACCCAACTCTTCTAGCAATTCCATCTGAGCCGGTGGATTGCCTGTGACCCAAGTCACCACTAGGTCGGGCTTGAGTGCCAGCAATGCTTCCACATCAATGCGGGTGTGATTGCCCACTAAAGGTAGTTTAAGAGCAGCAGGTGGGTAGTCGCTGTGATTAACACCGGCAACGACTTGTTCACCGGCACCAGCGGCGAAGGTCAACTCCGTCGCACCAGGTGATAGCGTGGCAATGCGCTGGGCTGGAGCCGTGATACAGAGTTCTTGTCCAGCATCATCTATCGCGCAACGTTGTGGCTCGGCGGCAAGCAGTTGCGGTGTAAAAATCCCTAAGATTAAACTTAGGGCAACTTTTAACTTCAGCCATTGAGTGCTCACGTCTTTACTCCTGTATAGGTCATTAACGCCATTTCTAAGCGTTGCCACTGCTGCTGATCGGCGGCTAAACCAAAGCGCAACATGCCGGGTTGTTCAAAGGTGCGCACCAAGATGCCTTGGGCAGCTAAATACTCTGCCAGCGCTGTCGGCGCGTGAATTCTAACAGTCTGGAACAAGACTGTACCGCTTAACAATCGGAGCCCAGCGGCTTGTAATATATTCGCTAATCTCTGCGTATCGCGCTGCAGGCGGATGCGAGTTTGTTCTTGCCATTCTGTATCCAGTAATGCTTGCGCCATCACATAACGGCTGGGCCCGCTGAGTGACCAAGGGCCGAGCAGCTGGCGTAAAGATTGCGCGATGCTTGGCTCTGTCAGAACTGCGCCAGCGCGCACACCGGCCAGCCCATAGAACTTGCCCAGCGAACGCAAAATAACTAAGCCGGGCAGTCCAGCTTGGGCGCATAGGCTGAGTTCTGGCGTAGCATCCATAAATGCCTCATCCACGATCAACCAGCCGCCGCGCTGTTGCAAGCGTTGGTGCCAACGCAGCAAGGTTGTGGGTGGGATCAATTCGCCGGTGGGGTTATTGGGATTGATCCACACCAATACGTCCAACTGATCCAGCCAGCGCTCGTCGTCGTAGCTTGTCTGTGTGGGTGTAATCGACACAATCTCATGACCGGCCTGTCGCCAGCTGTATTCATGTTCACGATAGCCAATGATGGGAATGCCGACACGGCAGCGTTGACGTAAACGCGGTAAGGCCATAATCGCGGCTTGGCTGCCGGCAACAGGCTCGCAGTCTGCAATGGCAGGAACCCCGGTCACGTCACGAATAATATCGCTGAGCCCGTCATCCTCCTCTGGCAGTCTTTGCCAAATCTGCGCAGGTATCCCTGGCACTGGCCAACCGACTGGGTTGATACCCGTAGAGAGATCCAGCCACTGATCGCGGGGAATACCCCAGCGCTGAGCGGCTTCATTCAGGCGTCCGCCATGTTTGGGTTGCATGGTTAAAATCCCATCACATAAATCAATAGGGTGACTGCAAAGACAACTCCCAACCACAGCCAGGTGCCGTGGCGCACCAGCGCAATAGCTGCTTCGATGCTGCTAGCACTGGCGGGTTGCGTGCCACCCAGAGTAGGACGTTGTTTAATGCCACTCGGATAGGGCGATGGACCGCCGAGGCGAACATTTAACGCCCCCGCACCGGCTGCCATCACCGGTCCAGCATTGGGGCTGTCCCATTCTGGTGCTTGAGTGCGCCAGCAGTGCAGCGCTATTGTGCGCTTGCCGAGCAATGCGTAGGTCAGTGCGGTGAGGCGCGCGGGCACCCAGCCTAAGATATCGTCCAGTCGCGCAGCGGCTCGGCCAAAATATAGAAAACGCGGATTACGATAACCCCACATCGCATCCAGAGTATTGACCATGCGGTGCAGCACGACGCCTGGAATGCCAGCAATGAGCAACCAGAACAGACTGGCAAATACCGCATCAGCGCCGTTCTCCAGCATCGATTCAGTGGCAGCCGCAGCGACGCCTTGTTGATCCAGTGCGCTGGCTTGGCGGCTGACAATACGGCTGACGTGATAACGTGCTGTGTCTAGATCACCGCGCTGCAGTGGCTTGGCGACCGCTTGACCGTGTTCCGTCAGTCCGCGCAGTGAGATGGCCAGCCAGAGTGCTACCGCCTGCGCCACTAGTAACCACAGTCCACTCAGTGCCACAGAAATCCATACTGCCACCGCCACTATCGGCAGTGTCACTAGCAGTAATGCGCCAGAACCTGCAAACAGGCTCCGCGCAGGACGGTCTGGCTGAGTGTTCCAAGTTTTTTCCACAGCAGTAACGATACGACCAAAGCCGACCAGTGGATGCCAGCGGCGCGGCTCACCTAGCAGGCGATCCAATAGCAGAGCCAGGGTGCAGACAATCAAAGGAGTGAATAACAACAGCGAATTTCCCTAACACAATAGGTGGTGGTCATTAGGTGGTAGTCATAATGCGGCCAAGCGTACCTGATTACATTGAGTCAGAGTATGGTTTTGCAGCGTGGTAGCGAGACTGTGGCTTATGCCAGCCAGCGGCAAACAGTTACGACTCAGCAGGGTTAGTAATCGAGTCCTTTAATATCAGTGGCAGCCCAGCGATCGCCATCACCACCCGCTGACAGCGTTGCGCCAATGCCTGATTGAGCCAGCCCAATTCATCGCAGAACTTGCGTGTCAGCGGATCCATACCGATAGTGCCCAGTCCAGTTTCGTTACTGACAATCACGAGCGGCCCGGGATAAGCCTCGATCTGCTGCAAGAAAGCTTCGCGCTGCAGCTCAAGCTGTTCGCCACCAAGATGCAACAGATTACTCAGCCACAAGCTCATGCAGTCGATTAACAAGCAGGGTGCCGGACTGAGTTGCCTGTGTTCGTGTAACACTCTTGCTAGATTCACGGGCTCTTCCACTAGCCCCCACGTCTGCGGTCGAATGGCTTGATGACGACTAATACGGCTGGCCATTTCATCATCACCTGCGGTCGCAGTGGCCACATACACCACGGGCTGAGGCAGGGCTGCCGCCTGTGCTTCTGCTAATGCAGTTTTGCCAGAGCGTATGCCGCCCAGCACTAAGGTCTGGCAGGTCGTGGTGATCATTAGTGACTCCAAAGTGTGGGCAACTATGTTGTAGTGGCGCAGCCAGCTTAAAGTGGCTTAATTAATAGCTTCTAACCTACTGATCGGCGTCAGGAGTGAAGCGATAGAATAAGTTAGGTTCGCTGACGACATATAAATGCCCGTTCTCATCAATGCTGACGCCCTCTGCCTGCGGTATACCTCTGCGCAAACCGGCAAAACTTCGCGAGAGTGAGCGAAAACTAATCACCTGACCTTCGACAGTCATTTCCATCAGCAGTTTGGATTCATCACTGAGTAGGATTAAATGCCCGCTGTTTTGATCAAAGGTAGCGGACGATAAATCGGTGGCAAAGACATTGTCTTTGACCCAATCCGATAGATTGCGTACCTGTACTGACAGCCCTGTTTCTAAGCTGGCCTGAATGCCACTCACTTCAAGTAACTGGATGGGGTCGCGCTCTTTAGCGACATAGAGGCGATCATTTTTCAGGTCATAGGCTAAGCCTTCGATCCCTTTATTATCCTCATCCCACAGCGCCAAGGTGATCGATGGATATTCGCCATAGCGCATGGCGCCAATGGCTTGCGGCGTACCATCGTCATTCATAGGGATGCTGACAATGACCAAGTTTTGCTTACGCTCTTCTGCGACTATGAGTTGCCCATTGCCCAGATACGCTAAAGCCTCAACGTCATCAAAACCATCCAATGTGTAACGCGCTCTGATATCGCCTTCGGTGCTGAGGGCCAGCAATTCATTAGGACCATTGATAACCGCCCAAAGCAGATTTAAATCTGGATCAAAGGTGAGGCCTGAAAGATTGTTGTTGATCTCGGTAATAGGTTTAGCATCGATCTCGACCCGATAGGCGGGCAACCATACGCTTTGCTCCTGCCAATCAGCGGCGTGCATAGAAGTCTTAAACCAGTAATACAAACGATCATCTAAGTGGTGCGTATGCAGCTGAAATACACCTATCAGTATCAGGCACAACATAACCCACACCCAGAGGCTGGTTTTCAATACGCGGGTCAGTAGCGCTTTAGCTTTCAAGTACATAAATTCTCGTGTGGTTGGAGGCAGATATAAGGCGTTTCATGTACTTCATATACGCAATCATACGAAGATTAATTGCAATCAGCTCGATGCGTCTTCTGTGTAATTGACCACGCGATTGCGCCCTTGTTTCTTTGCTTGATAGAGGGCTACATCTGCTTTTTGTAATAGATGAGCCAACTCCAGCTCTGTAGGGCTTAACATGACTAAGCCGATTGATACGGTGAAACTTATACTATCGCCCTCCGCCAGACGCACTTTGCGTTCGGCAAGTTGTGACCTTAAACGCTCTGCCACTTCTACAGCCTGTGCAAAGGGCGTATTGGGCAAAAGCACCGCAAACTCTTCGCCACCAATGCGTCCAAACACATCAACTTCACGTAAATTTGTAACCAGCGTGCTGGCGAGGTCTTGCAGTACCAAGTCGCCAACGGCGTGCCCGTAGGTATCATTCACTTTTTTAAAGTGATCGGCATCCAGCATTAAAGCAGCTAAGGGCGTATTTTGACGAAGTGCGCGCTTAACTTCTGCTTCCCCCAGTTCGTAAAAACGCCTGCGATTATTGATGCCCGTTAGCGTATCGATATTCGCTTGTTGTTCTAAGACGGCACGCATATGCTGTTCTTCTTGTCGTTTTAGTTTTCTTTGCGCGGTTAAATAAGCGCCTAACCCTGCAAGGCTGATAATCATCAGTACCATCAGTCCGAGTAAAGTGCGCCCGAGGGGTTGATGCAAGAAAGAGTGTGAATCAATCACTTCGCGTGGAATAAATATGACTAATTTCCAGTCCGTATTTATATAAGATTCTGTTGAAATCAAGGGGTGGTGATCCATACGGAAATGGGTCGGTTTACTGTCTAAAAAATTTAACGGCTGAATACTTTGATAACGAAAAACACCGTCTTTGGTATCCAGAATTCCGGATTTGTTGGCGGCAACGATGGGCCATGCTGCTGGGTAAAGCTGGGCAAAATTATGATTAGGTCGATTTAAATCAGCCCCCCATTCATTGTCGCGTTCATGGTTACTTAACCAATACCCTTGGCTGTCCAGCAGCATCCCTTGCTGGTCGGAACGCTGTGTCATCAGTTCACGAAAACGCACCAACATGCCTTTGGCGAGGTAATTGATGACCAGCACGCCTGCTGGATTACCTTGCGCATCTTTGAGTTGTGTCGCAAAACGTATAGTAGGCGTGTATGGGATCTCTACAACACCTTGCTCTATATTTAAGTCCATTATTGAGACATAGATTTGCCCAGGAGGCATTTTTTGCGTGGCGCTAAAATAGTAGCGTTGAGCTTTGTTTTGCAGCTCCTCTTGAGGAATCAATTGCGCTTTCTCATTCACTAGATCGACTCTAATTTGCTCTTGGCCTGAGTTATCCAGCAAACGTATTTGGTCAAAGCGATGAAATGACGTGGAGATGTTTTTTAAAATGCTTTCTAAGCGGGCCTGTTGTGCCGGAGTACCTTCGGTGAGGTATTCGCGCAAGGCATCTGATTTAACAATCAAGTCCAGCATATGCAACTGCTCATACATTTCTTTTTGAAACATTTGCACAGCTGACGCAACGGATATTTCTTCTTGAGCTAAGAGCTGCTCCTGCAAACCTTTTTTGTATTGCACGTACACAGGGAGGCTGATGCCAGATAAAACCACCACTAAAAGTAGGGAGAAAACCAAAAACTGCCTCAACACGAGGCGTCCTACCTGAATATTAGCGGTGTGATTTTTGATGGAAGCATCACTAGCAGGAGTGTACGGCAATTGAAATATCCTTTTACGCAGATTGCTATAAGTGATTTTCTAGCAGTGTTAATAAAGAGTGGAGCTAATGATTTCCATGCATTTAGCTTGCATTAAAATAAATTGATTCTTGATCTCTATACACGTCTGAGTTGAATTATACAGAACTTAGTAGTGAAGCGCCTGCCACGCTACAGAAGGCTGAAGTGATTATTGCAGTACGCGTGCTTGGGCATGAGCAAAATGTAACCAGCGAATACTGTTGGACAGTATATAGTGTCTTGGTCATTGCTGCTCCTTAGGAGCTAGCAGCGTGTTTTCTCTCAGGACAACTTTCCAGCCAGTGTCAGTTTTTCGAAAGTGCCAAACATTATTTGAGACACGATCAATAGCAAAGCCTTGAGTGTCATACTTGATCAGTAAGGTGTTGCTGCGCGCGTAGGCTTCGTTGTGATTAACTTTAATCTGTGGCGAGCCCATAAAGTGCATACAGCCTGCAGATACATAATCTTTATGCATGGGGCTGTTGACCATATCCTTTAGCGCTTGATGACCTTTCCAACTGCCGATGCCATTGACAATATACTCACCATCTTCTGTCCATAGGTTTGCAACAGCGTCAGCGTCACAGAGGTCAACATAGAAGCCATAGCTTAAAATCAGATTATTAATCTCTAAGACTTCAGCCATGTTGTTACTGTTGTTTGTATTGTTTGAAAATAGCTTGTCAGTCATTGTTATGACACCTTTATTCATTGTTATTGAAGTTTGAGTTGCTATGCACCGTCTGAGCGCGTTTGTATCAAGATTGCGCTGCTTTAAACTGAAGTTTATGTTACCTAAACTCAAGGCGAAGCGCTGTGGTTGTGTCTCGTGCGCCTGCTGATTTTAATCATAAACTTACTGATGCTTGATGGGTTTGTCGAGTGTTTTAATTGTAATAGTAATCATTTATATTTATTTTAAGTTTTGCTGAGTGCTTGTTGTTTATGTTTAATAATGGTTGTTGGTTTGGTGAGTGATTATTTTGCACATGATAAGTATATATAAATAACGTTTGATTGAATTATTGGTACATCTGGAATTGTTTGTTAATGATCTTTTATTTCGAATAAGTATTATATTTTTAGTTGTACTTATATGCCCATGTACTATAAGGTAATAGGCAATGTTATCTGTGGGAGAGTATTTTGAGTAAGAAAAAAATCGCTATTTTAGGCGCAGGTCCAAGTGGTTTGGCGCAATTGCGTGCATTTGAAGCAGCTCGTCTAGCTGGGGTTAAGGACCTGCCAGAGATTGTCTGCTACGAAAAACAGAACGATATTGGTGGCATGTGGAACTACACATGGCGCACTGGTTTAGACCGCAACGGTGAGCCAGTTCATGGCAGTATGTACCGTTACTTGTGGTCGAATGGTCCCAAAGAATGTTTAGAGTTCGCTGATTATTCATTTGAAGAGCACTTTGGTAAACCTATCCCGTCTTATCCACCGCGTGAAGTCCTCAAGGACTACATGATGGGTCGTTTGGAAAAGCAAGACATCCGCAAATACATTCGTTTTGAGTGTCCAGTACGTTGGGTGACTTTTGATGACGAAACGCAGATGTTTACTGTCACCGTGATGAATCACAAAACCGGTGAGCAGGAAACCAATGAGTTTGATTATGTTGTCGTGGCAACCGGTCACTTCTCCACACCGAATATGCCGTACTTTGAAGGCTTGGAAGAATTTCCAAACCGTGTAATGCACGCACATGATTTCCGTGATGCATTAGAATTTGAAGGTAAAGATATTCTGCTGGTCGGTGGTAGTTATTCTGCAGAAGATATCGGTACGCAGTGCTACAAGTACGGTACCAATTCAGTCACCATCAGTTATCGCAGTAACCCATTGGGCTATAAGTGGCCTGAAGGTATTAAAGAAGTCCCGCTGATCAATCGCTTTGAAGGTGATGTGGCGCACTTTGTGGACGGCAGTAGTCAGCGTTTTGATGCAGTGATTATGTGTACGGGCTATTTATTCCACTTCCCGTTCTTGCCCGATGAGTTGCGCTTACAGACGCACAACTGTCTCTACCCGGCGAATTTGTATAAGGGTATTTTCTGGCAGCAAAACCCCAAGCTGATTTATTTAGGCATGCAAGATCAGTACTTCACATTCAATATGTTTGATGCGCAAGCTTGGTATGCGCGGGATGTGATTTTAGACAACATTCAATTGCCTGAGTTAGCTGCACGTCAAGCCGATGAAGCAACTTGGTTGGCTGAGTATGAGCAAGTGACTGATGTCAGTGGTGATATTGATTTCCAAGCCAAATACATTCGCGACTTGAACAATGCTACGGATTACCCTGAGTTTGCCGTAGAAAAACAGGGTGAAATCTTGAAGCAATGGCAGAAAGATAAGCAAGTCGACATCATGGGCTTTCGCGAAAAAGCCTATCGCTCGACTTTGACAGGCACTTTGGCACCTGAGTTACCGATGCCTTGGTTAGAAATTTTGGATGACTCACTTGAGCATTTCTTGAATTTGTCGTCCTGTAAAAAATCAACAAAAAAACAAGTCAGCTAATCGCTCGCGAATAGTTTGCACCAAAAGCGGCGCTGGAGTGATTCAGCGCCGCTTTTTTATGGCTGCTGCTTTAGTCACTATTGGAGTGATCTAGGCAATACGAATGCACTCAGGTGTGCCATCGATTTTCAGGCGACGCTGTAAATAAGCGCCTTCTTGCGTGGCAATCATGATGTTAGAGCGCGGTACTAGAATTTGTGCCACTGTTACCTGATTGATGTGGTGCAGTTTGATCGTAACTTGTAAGGGCGGACTGGTTTTTTCGGCAATTAAACCTTGTAAATGGATGATATTTTGGTGCTGCAGGTGTAAACCGCTGGCTACCGCATCATCTTCTACGCCCAGCCATAACTCACCGCCTTGGGTGTTGGCCAAGCATGTCAGCGCTTCGATTAATTCACGATCAGGGTAGCCGCTACGATCGCTTTTAAATTCAACGGTCAGGCTTTCTGTGCAAGGTAAGATAACGGGCACTGCATTAACCTTTTAAACAGTGATATATCGAAGGTTGATTAATCAGCATTAGCGTAGCAAAAACGCAGTAGTGCTTACACCCTAATCCATAGAATAAAGTATAACCATAATCCAGCACCCATCGCGTAGGCTGTGGTTATTTGAAGGTACTCAACCTTGTTAGGAGTTTTGCGTGCATAGAATTAATCCGAAAAAATTACTGCACAGTAAGTGGACAGCAGTGAAGCCTGTGAATAAAGAAAAACACTTTATGGTCACTGAGATGAAGTTTGATGAAGAGGATAACGTGATTCATTGTGTGTTGGAGGCTGTGCTGACTAAGCGAGAAGAGCCGATTGATTGGCAGAGCTTAAAAAATGTTGAACAGTGGCGTCAAGGTTGGCAGTGAGTTACATGCATCTGTGCAAACAGTCGCTGAAAGCATCAGTGCTGTAGTGCCGCATGCTGAGAGCGACAACTTGCCCTACCTATTTAAGCAGCAATTTTCGATACAATATAGTATATTTAAATCGTAAGTATTCTGCAGTAATACGCATTAGGCGTGTGCTGCGGGTCATATAGGGAGAGATCATGATGAAAATTGCAGTCACCAGTCAAAATCGTAAAAACATCACTGAGCATGCTGGTCGTTGCCGTAATTTTTGGATTTTTAATACGCAAGACGGTGTTATTGTCGATAAAGAGTTACTTGAACTGCCTAAAGAGCAGTCATTTTATGAAAGTGACAACCATGCACCGCATCCATTGGATGATATTAATATTTTTATTGCTGGGGATATGGGGCAGGGTTTAGTGCGTCGTTTAGCACGTAAAGATATTACCAGCTTGATCACTAAAGAAACCGATCCAGAAACAGCCGTATTACTGTATTTAAAAGGTGAGTTGCCAACCGAAGAATCAAGCCCGCATGCAGGCAATTGCCAAGACCATAAGCACTGATAAGTAGATGCTGTGGCAGGACTGAGCGAGTGAATTGAACTGGGCGACGCTGTGCAGTGTCGCCCAATTGCCGTTATTGTGCGGTTAAACCACCGTCGACAATAAACTCTGAGCCTGTTGAGTAACTGGAATCATCTGAGGCTAAATAGAGCACCATGCTGCTCACTTCTTCAGGCTGCGCCAAACGTTTCACAGGGATGGTTTTAGCAAAGGCTTCGACCACGTCTTTAGTGTCGCCTTGCATAATCATCGGCGTGGCAATTACACCTGGGTGCACAGAGTTCACACGAATCCCAAAGGGCGCACAGGCTAACGCCGCTGCTTTAGTCATGCCGCGTACCGCAAATTTTGAGTCGGTATAACCAATCGCGCCGCCGACTAAACCATTGATCGATGAAATATTAATAATCGAGCCGCTTTGGCTGGTTTTCATCGATGGAATAACCGCTTTCATACCTAAAAAGACGGAGACTTGGTTGATATCGATAATACGACGGTAGTCTTCAAGTGAGACATCTAAGATCGATTTAGCCATGGTGATACCAGCGTTATTGACCAGCACATTGACGGGGCCAAACTGTGCTTCGGTTTGCTCAACCACTTGCTTCCAGCCTGCTTCACTGGTGACATCATGCTTGATAAATAAAGCATTACTGCCCAGCTCTGTGGCTAAGGCTTGGCCTTTTTCTGCGTTGATATCGGTCAGTACAACCTTGGCACCGGCTTCGATACACAGGCGAGCATGAGTGGCACCCATACCTTGGGCGGCACCGGTAATAATAATTACTTTGTCTTGTAAACGAGCCATGTGATGTCCTATGCAGGTTATTGTTTACAACCAGTATAACGCGCAAATAAATCATTATGCATAGCGCGTTATGGCGTTGCGCAGTCTTATGATTTGTGATTAAGACTGCACATACTGTTGATGACTAGATTTACGCTGAATCTGCTCCATTTATACCAGTGGGCGCTGCATGACCTGACTTAAATGTGCCAGTGGGCTGATGTTTGGGTTGTACTGATCTTCTGGGGCAATATGGAAGGTTTGCTCCATCATATATTGACCCGACTCCACACCATGCAGTGCGTGATCAGAAAAGCACACCCAGACTGAGCCCGAGGCAAAGGGCATAGTGATTTGTTTAGCTTGTTGCTGGTAGTTCATATCTGCCTTCATGTTGTCGTGTAATTGCAACATGAAGTGGTCGTATTCACTGCGCAGTGATTTGGTGATGCCGAGCTTATTCAGCGCTTTAGCTTGCCAGCCAACATAGGGCTTGCAGCGCGGTAGCATGGTTTCCACCATATCTGCAAAAGGCTCACCGACACGCCAGACCCGCGGCACACCGTCAGGGTTTACGTTACTGAACACGCGTAAAATACGCTCGCCACGGTTGGGGCGCGATGGAAACGCATCCACATGCATGCGGCGGTCATCAGCACGCCAAGATTGCTTGCGTGCTTCGACTGTTTTCGGGCGATAGCTGGTCGGTGCGCAGCGCAGAGCGCCTTTGTATTTCGGCAGCAAGCTGTAAATAAGCTGTGCAGATTGCGTGCGGTAGCGTTTAAGCATCTGTGTGAGTAGCACTTTTGTGTGCTCATCACCTGCTGCACCTTTGAGCTGATTCTCGGCCGCCAAACTGATGTTGCGGACATTTTCTTCCAGCACAGCGGGTGTCAGCAGGGTTTGCTCTGCTTCGCCTAGGGTAAAGGGCAAGGTCGGAAAGTACAGGACTTTTCCTTGCTCAAGCGCGTTGATCCAGTTGCTGTTTGTTGCGGGTAGTTGCCACTGTGTTGCGGGGACTTCTACAATTTGCGAGTTCATATCAATAAGCCTTCGCCGTATTACGTTGGCTAACTTTTAAAGCCGAGACCTAATAAGTGAGTGAAATGTTATATAAAAAGAAATAATACGCCACAGATGCTGACTGCAAGCTGTCTAAGGCTGCTGATTGCGAGTGTTGAGGCTGATAGTGTCGGGTGTGCGAGTTGTGAGTGGATTGCTGGGAATGGAGAAGGTGCAGCGCTTAAGAATAGGCTGTGGAGTTGAGAGAGCTGCTGACTTTAGCTCGGGATCAAATCCCTGTAGGCTGCTGTGTTATGTGCTGTATTGCCGAGTGTGAGTCATACATAGCGTTATGGCAGTTTGATTTCAGCGCAAATAATCAAGAGAAGAGGTGTGTTGATGCAACTTATTGAAGCGTTACAGCGTCGTTATGCGACCAAGGCATTTGATGCCACAAAAAAGCTCCCTGAAACTGTGGTTGAGCAGCTCTTTGCTTTGCTGCGTTTAAGCCCATCGAGTACTAATATTCAGCCATGGCATTTTATTGTCGCCAGTACCGATGAGGGCAAAGCACGTTTAGCTCAAGGTGCGGGCGGTAATTACAGCTATAACGCCGGTAAAATCCTCAATGCTTCGCATGTGGTGCTATTTTGCGCACGGACACAGATTGATGATGCCCATTTGCAAAAAGTACTGGCCGCCGAAGAGCGTGATGGCCGCTTTGCAAGCGCTCCTGAGGTGAAAGCTGCGGCGCACAATACGCGTTTAGCCTATTTAAACGAGCATAAGTTCACTAAGAAAGATGTGCCGCACTGGTTGGAAAAACAAGTTTATTTAAATATGGGTAGCTTCTTATTGGGTGCAGGATTGCTGGGAATTGATGCGGTGCCGTTGGAAGGTATTGATCAGACTATTTTAGATGCAGAGTTTGGCTTAAATGAGCGTGATCTCACTGCGATAACTGCGGTCGCGCTGGGTTACCGTGCCGAGACGGACTTTAATGCTGCGCTGCCTAAGTCACGTTTAGCGGCTGAAGATATTTTCACTGTGATTTAACCTGAAGTACGCCACAGCAGTGTAGGTGATCAGTGCTGATTGCTTTGCTGCGGTGTGTAAGTTGAGCGCGAGACCTTATTGTTAAGGTTATTGAGACAGGGTAGCAATGCGAATTATCCAAGCACCGCACAGTTATCAAGAAGAAATCCGCAAAAGCCGTTTTTTGGCGCAGGCTGTTTTTCTGCCCAGTGCAGAGCAGGCCCCCGCGCTGATTGCCCAGTTGAGCACGCCCAATGTTTCGCATAACTGCTGGGCATGGCGTTGTGGTGAGCAGTATCGCTTTACCGATGATGGAGAGCCTGGTGGCACGGCGGGGCGACCGATTTTAGCGGCCATTGAGCATCAAGAGTTTGATCAAGTACTGATTGTAGTCACCCGTTGGTATGGCGGTATTCAGTTGGGGACTGGCGGTTTAGCCCGGGCTTATGGTGGTTGTGCCCATCAAGTCTTGCAGACGGCCAGCAGTGAAGAGTTGGTACCGCAGACGCTGTTGACAGGGCACTGTCCGTACACTTATTTAGATATCTTTAAAGTGCGCATCGCTGAAGCGGGCGGGGTGGTGAATAGTGAGGAGTTTGGTGCTGAAGGTGCGCTGCTGAATTTATCAGTGCCGGATGCGCAAGTGGCTGTGTTGCAAGCAGCGTTAAGTGAAGCCACACGCGGTGTCAGTTCTTTACGCGAAATTGCATCAGTCTAGAAGCAACAAACCGCCCTTAAAGGCGGTCTGTTGTGAAACTCATGCAGCAATTAACGCCAGTCAGCACGATCCATTAAACGAATCGCTTCGGCTTGACGCTTACCGGCCACTTCCACAGGAATAGTATCGGCCTTGAACTCACCCCACGCAGCGACTTCTTCTGAAGGCTTAACGCTTGGGTTGGCTGGGAACTCTTGGTTAATACCAGCAAAAATGCTTTGTGCTTCGTCAGTAGTCATCCACTCCAACAACTTACGTGCTTCATCAGCATGCGGTGCGTATTTAGTAATACCAGCACCAGACAAGTTCACGTGTACACCACGATCATCTTGGTTAGGCCAGAATAGTTTGACTTTGAGATCTGGATTTTGCTTGTGCAAGCGACCGTAGTAGTAACTGTTAACGATACCCACATCACACTGGCCCGCATCGATGGCTTGCAGTAGAGCTGTGTCGTCGGAGAATACATCGGTGGCAAGATTACCAATCCAAGATTTAACCAGTGTCTCGGTTTTTTCTGCGCCATGCGTTTCAATCAAGGTGGCAGTCAACGATTGGTTGTACACTTTTTTACTGGTACGTAAGCACAAACGACCTTCCCAGTTTTTATCCGCGAGAGCTTCGTAGGTGCTCAGTTCTGCAGGAGTTACGCGGTCTGTTGAGTAAGCAATGGTCCGTGCACGCAGTGATAAACCGGTCCACTTATCATTACTGGAGCGGTACTGGGCAGGGATATTGGCTTTGATCGCGTCTGAGTTGAGCGGCTGTAAAATATCCATTTGCTCAGCTTGCCACAGGTTACCGGCATCCACAGTGATCAGGATGTCTGCTGGCGTGTTGCCACCTTCAGCTTTTAAGCGCGCCATCAGTGGCGCTTCTTTATCGGTAATAAATTTGATCTTCACACCGGTTTTTTCAGTGTATTTATCAAAAACAGGTTTAATCAGCTCGTCGATACGTGATGAATAGACAACGATATCGTCTGCCGCCTGAACGTGGCCAGCAATAACGCTCAAAGCAAGTGCAGCAAGAATGGGTTTACGAATCGACATGGCAACCTCGGGTTAGGTGTGAAATTACGTAAATGATAGTTACTTGCATTTAGTTTATCAACTAAATATAGCGAAATGAGCTGATTAATACCTTGTGCGTCTACGGGGTAGAGGCAGTAACACCGTCTCAAGAGGGCGGTATCCTCTGCTTGCGCGTGTTGGGCGCGGGCAGAGGAGCAAAAATTTAAGGCTTAGCTAAATCGGGTAAGTTGTTACCTAAACCCAGGGCTTGCCGCACAAATAGCGTTTTGGCTTGGCTGAGATTATCCACTATTTTCAGACCACTATTGCGCAACCAGCGCACGGCTAAGGCATCGGCTTGGAATAAGTGCTGGAAGCTTTCCATGGCCGCCATCATGGCGAGATTTTCGGGCATGCGACGGCGCTCAAAGCGGCTGAGTACGCGCTCGCTAGCGATATTTTCACCACGTGACAAGGCATGTAATAACACTTCAGCTAACACCGCGGCATCTAAAAAGCCTAAGTTCACGCCTTGGCCTGCTAAGGGGTGAATGCTGTGTGCGGCATCACCAATCAATGCTAAGCCCGGCTCCACATAACGTTTAGCGTGGCGCTGGCGCAGTGGAATTGCATAGCGTGCATCCGCATGTAGTATGGCACCTAAGCGCTGTTCGCTGGCTTGGCCCAGTGCAGCGCAAAACGCGGCATCATCCAGAGCCATGATCTTTTCGGCTTGCTCTTTAGGCACTGACCAAACAATGGAGCACCAGTTTTTTCCATCTTGATGCTGCAGTGGTAGTAGGGCCAGCGGGCCTTCATCGGTAAAACGTTGCCAAGCAGTGCGTTGGTGGGCTTGCTCACAGCGCACGCTGGTGACAATGGCGTGGTGCAGATAATCCCACTCACGGGTGGCGCAGCCAGTTAAGCTGCGAATGGCTGAGTTAGCACCGTCGGCAGCAATCACCAAGGGGCTGCGGATCTCACGCCCGTCATTGAGCAGCATCAGCCAACCGTTGCTGGAATGGCGCAGTTGCTCAACGGTGGAGTGGGCCAGCAAGGTGATCTCAGATTTGTGCAGCTGCTCTAGTAGCGCATCTTGCACAACCTTATTTTCAACAATATGGCCCAACACCTTGGCGTGTACGCTACTGGCTGAGAAATCAATTTTCCCTGTGCCTGAGCCATCCCATACATGCATCTCAGAGTAAGGACTGGCACGACGTTGGACTATACCTGGCCACGCCTGTACGCGCTCTAAAATCCGCTGGCTAGCAATCGATAATGCACTGACACGCGGCTCAAAAGGTTGCTCGGCACTAAAGCTTGTAACTGCCAGCGGACTGCGATCGACGACAATGATATTCAGGCCGCTGTCTTTCAGTGCTAAGGCCAGCGTACTGCCGACCATTCCTGCGCCGACAATGATTAAATCTGCGTGCATATTGAAGCTCCTACTCTGCAGTGGCAGCAAGCTGCGCTGTCGATATCTGACGTCTACCGTCGGGCAAAATTGTTTTTTGCATAAGTTGCATCATGCTTTAAATCTAATCCAGAGTACTGCGCACACCGATGCCCATGGCTTGGCGGGCAAACCAGCGTTTGGCTGGCGGTAGTAAATCCAAACCTAATAAACCTAAGTTGCGCCCACCCGCCAGTAGTGGCTGTGTATTGGAAAATAAGCGCGTGACCCGATCAGAGAAGCCAATGGTCAGTTCTTGATCTAATTGCTGCGTCTGTTGAAAACGTTGCAGAGTTGCCAGATCACCAGGGGTGTCAGGGCCGCTTAAAATGCAGTCAGCCAAGGCCATACTGTCGCGCAATGACAAGTTATAGCCTTGCCCCGCGACGGGGTGCAGGCTGTGTGCTGCGTTACCTAATACCGCTAGATGAGCCCGCACTTGCTCGCTGCTTTCAATCAAGCTTAAGGGATACATATAGCGACTGCCGATTTGCTCAATGGCACCCAAGCGATAACCAAAGCAGGCTTGCAGTTCGGCAATAAATTCTTTGTTAGGTAAAGCGTACAGGCGCTGAGCTTCATTGGGCTCGCGGGTCCAAATTAAGACACAGCGGTTATCGGGTAAGGGCAGTAAAGCCATGGGGCCGTCGTCGGTAAAACGCTCAAAAGCCATACCTTGGTGCGGTAGTGCGCTGCTGATATTGGCAATCAGCGCAGTCTGTCCGTAGGCGGTTTTATGCGCGTGAATGCCTTGTTGCTCGCGCAGTCCAGAACGACCGCCATCGGCTAAAATAGCTAGATCACAGTCAATGGTGCTGCCATCGTCCAGCTCTAAGTGATAACCATCGCTTAATGCCTGCATTTTTTCTACGCGTGCCGGGCAGCGCCATTCAATCACATCGCTGTCGAGAGCCGCCCAGAGGCAATGGCCGAGCCAAGCATTTTCCACCACATAGCCCAGTGCCGCTACACCTTCTTCTTTAGCGTTTAAACGTGCTGCAGCAAAGCGCCCACGATCAGAAATATGAATATCGTGAATCGCTTCAGCGCGAGGAGCAATAGCTTCCCAAAGCCCTAAGTGCTGATAGATTTGCTGACTGCCATAGGATAACGCCGAGGCGCGACCATCATAACTGGGTTGGTAGCTGTCACCGGGCGCATAGGGCTCAATCAGAATGATTTTCCAGTTGCGCTCGCGGGCTCCAGCTTGCAAAGCCAGCGCTAAACTTGCGCCGACTAAGCCACCACCAATAATTGCAATCTGCACTCGGCTCATAGATTAAGCTCCTGGTTGTTGTGCTGCTGCCATTAATGCTTCAATTTCATCGATTGTTTTAGGTACCGCATTGGTCAGGACACGGCAACCATTTTCGGTAACCACCACATCGTCTTCGATGCGCACACCAATTCCACGCCATTGCTCAGGCACAGTTAAGTTATCCACCGCGATATAAATGCCAGGCTCGACAGTCATAGTCATGCCCACGGCGAGTTTGCGCCAAGTGCCGTTGATTTTGTATTCACCCACATCATGCACATCCAGTCCCAGCCAGTGGCCGGCACGGTGCATATAAAAGGGGCGGTAAGCATCAGTAGCAATCAGTTCTTCCAGCTCACCTTGCAGCAGGCCCAACTCCAGCAGACCTGCGGTAATCACCCGCACCGTTGCATCATGCGCATCATTCCAGCAGTGCTGAGGTGAAATATAATTCATCGCCTCAAGGTTGGCTTGCAGCACAATATTGTAAATGGCTTTTTGCTCAGGGCTGAAACGGCCACTGACCGGGAAGGTGCGGGTGATATCGCTGGCGTAGCAGTCAATCTCACAGCCGGCATCAATCAATACCAAGTCACCGTTGTGCAGCGGCGCATTGTTTTCGGTGTAATGCAAAATACAGGCATTTTTACCGCTGGCGACAATGGATGAATACGCCGGTAAGCGTGCGCCGCCTTTGCGAAACTCATAATCGAGTTCTGCTTCTAAATGATATTCAAATAAACCTTGCTGAGCGGCTTGCATGGCACGGATATGTGCACGACAGGAAATATCTGCAGCCTGCTGCATGGTGGCGATTTCAGCCGGACTTTTGTGCAGACGTGCTTCGTGTAGCAGTGGATCAAGCATGGCTAGCTCAGTCGGCGGCTGTGCGCCAGCGCGTGCTTGACTGCGGATGGTCTTTAGCCAAGTAAACATTTGCTGATCAAACTCAGGATGATTGCCGATGGAGTAATAGACGCGTTCACGACCGTCCATTAATTTAGGTAAAATCTCATCCAGTTCACTGATCGCAAAAGCATCATCAGCTTGGTAGTCAGCCATCACGCCAGCTTGGCCAGCGCGTAGACCTTCCCACAATTCACGCTCGGGGTTGCGCTCACGGCAAAACACCACAAACTCGCCCTGTTCACGATTGGGGATTAACACCAGCACCGCTTCGGGCTCAGCAAAGCCTGACAAGTAGAAAAAGTCGCTGTCTTGTCGATACGGGTATTCAACGCTGCTGTTACGCGTGCTAACGGCTGCTGCAGGCAAAATGGCAATGCTGTTGGGCGTCATGCTTTGCATCAATTGCTGGCGGCGTTGGGCGTATTCAGAGATGCTGATTGAGCTCATGCGGTGTGGCTCCTGTAAGTATTAATGTACGGCGGGTGTGATGTCTTTAGCGTCATCAGGCTTAGGCGGCGTGTAGTTGCCGCACTCGGTAAAGAGGAATAAGGGGACAACGCGCAGGTACTCGCTGACTTCCATATAAGCCACTTCGCCTTCTTCGTGTTCTTCTTCATCAACTTCAATTTGTGCGATAGAAATCAGATCTTCCAAGATTTCACGTACATCTTTAGAAATCTCAGTGTTACCGATACTGCCACCAAAGCCGCTTAAAAAGCCTTGTGCCCACTGACCTAAAGCCGTGGTGCGCACTTCGAGTGACTCATCATCGCTGGGCAATAGTAAGGTCAGCGATACGCTGCTATCTGCGATGAGTTCAGCCTTAACCATTTCTTGTAGGCCGAGCAATGCCGCATGTAGGCTGGAGGGTACTGCTTCGTCAAACAGATCTTGGGCTTCTTCGAGCCAGCCTTCAGCGCTAAAACCAGCACCGGCACAGCAGCGGCCAAGGAGTAAACCTTGCAGCTCAGCTGGTGAAACAGTGTGGCCGCTGGTGCCAAGTAAGGTGGCAAATGAGGTGTAAGCAGATTGAGATTGGGGCATGAAAAATCCGAAATAATGGAACTGTTACGTGGTTTTAAGAGTCGTTTATGTGCTGTATCTGAGTATATCGCGTTGTGGCCTATGGCGCTAAGTGGTGATCTTGGTCATTGCCACTCTCTGGGCTGCTTGAGACGCTGAGCCGCAGTCATAAAAGGCTGCAAGGCTGTGTACTTAAATTGAAATATGCCCAATATTGCTCGCTGGCTTGAGTTTATTTATTCAAGCGCTTGGATAGCACTGTGCGTGGCGGCTTACGGGCGTTAGAATGATATACAATAGCAATATGATATGACGTGATAAACAATGGAGGGCTGGTGAAAACTATAGATTTGCAAGCCTTGGTGCAAGCCGTTGAACACTTGATTCAACGTAACACCGATCTTCACGCACAAAATCAGTTGTTGCGTGAAGAACGTGGGCAACTAATAGAAAAAAACGATATAGCACAGGAAAAAATTGTCGCTATGATTTCTCGGCTTAAAGCGTTGGAGCAAGATTTATGACTCAATCCCAGACAGTCACGGTACGCATCATGGACAAGGATTATCATATCGCCTGCCCTGCGCAAGAAAGTGAAAACTTAGAGCGTGCTGCTGAGTATCTTGATAAAAAAATGCGTGGTATTCGCCGCTCAGGTAAAGTGATTGGTGCCGAGCGTATTGCAGTGATGGCAGCGCTGAATATCACCTATGAGTTGCACAGTAAAGAACATCAAGAACAGTCTAATCAAGCGCATACCGAGCAGGTGCAAGGCTTGTTGGAGCGTGTGCAAGAGAGTTTAGAAGGCACTGAGTAATCGACTCTTGAGGCCCACAAAGATTTGTGTATACTGAGGCCATCTCCCTCGAGTGTTGGCCAGTTAACGTAAGTCCCTGAGCCGATTCATACCAAACCGGGGATTACATTTTTAAATTGGTGTGCATGTCCGCTTGCGGAAAGCCTAAAGATTTGACGTAATCTCCACCTTGAACCTTTCTGGTTCAAGGGCAATGTCGACAGCGGCACTTCAGGGGAGGCTTATTTTTTACCATGCAAACTGATGTTTCTATGTCTCGCATCCAACTACGTAAGCAATTACGTCAACAGCGGTGCAATTTATCCCCCAGCCAACAAGCACGCGCGGCACAGCAACTGTTTAAACAGTTAGTTCAGCATCCGCTATTTCATCGTGCGCGTCACATCGCCTTGTATACTGCCAGTGATGGTGAAATTGATCCGCACCTGATCATGCGTGAAGCATGGCGGCGCGGTAAATCGGTGTACTTGCCTGTTGTCGCACGCTGGCCCAAAACTGCGATGGTTTTTCAGCGGGTGCGGCCTGTACAGCAATGGGAGAAAAATCGTTTTGGTATTTTGCAGCCGCGTTGGAATGTCGCTGATCAGCGTGCAGCTTGGACCTTGGATCTAGTGTTATTACCCTTAGTGGGCTTTGATCAGTATGGTGGGCGTTTAGGCATGGGCGGAGGTTTTTATGACCGCTGCTTTGCCCAGTTGCACCACAGTGACCATTTGCTGACACCGCAGCGCATAGGTTTGGCGCACGAATGTCAGCGCGTAGACGGATTACCGCTCGCGCCTTGGGATATACCTCTACATGCTGTAGTTACTGATCAGCAGTGGTATAGGGAACTAGCATAGTGTCGCTGGGGAATTTTTGCGCTGCGGTTTGATAATCAGCGCGTTCCCAAAAGCTTTGTGTATATCCAGTGGTTACCACGCCTAAACTCAGAATAATAGCGAGTATCCAGATTAGATCAGGTTTGCGTTTCATTGTCGCTTTGCTCTCCAGCACACTGTATGCAGCGTGTGCAGCTGTTTTTTCGTCATCATTAATGCAATGGTCTGAACTGGCAGGCTCGTTACACGTCAGCAGCTAGTGATTGCATTTGCTAGGGAAAGTTCAATATTTTTTATAATTGATCTAATAATATCTGCCCATGATCAATAGGCGCGGTATTGTCTGACAGAATTCATAAAAAAGCGATAGATAGACTGTCTTTTCCTAGACGAATTGCCGACTAGAGGTACAATCGAGTGATATTTTTAAGGATTGCAGTCACTTAAACAGATCTGTTGAGCGGCTGATCGAGTTTCTATACCTTCTAGCACCTTTGCTGCTACAGGGTTTCTACTTGCTAGGAGCAAGCATGTCTAAGCACACCAGCCCATCACGTTTATTTATTGCCCCGTTACTGATTACCTTGGCTGCTGCCGGTGGTTTTGGTTATTGGAAATCACTGCAAGACCGCCTACCCGAAGGAATTTATGAGGGTAATGGCCGCTTAGAAGCCACCGAGGTGCAAGTGGCGACCAAGTACCCTGGGCGTTTGGCTGAGGTGCTGGTGGCAGAGGGCGATAGTGTCAGCGCTGGACAATTACTGGCGCGTATTGATACACGCACCTTAGAAGCACAGCGCAGCCAAGCGCAAGCGGAAGTGTTACGCGCCCAAGAAAACGTTGCGGCTGCCCAAGCCACAGTGCATTTGCGGGAAAGTGAGCGCCGCTTAGCGAGCCAAGATTTAAAGCGCTTTCGTGAGTTGTATGCGCGCGGGCATGCCAGCGGACAGCAAATTGACCAGCAACAGGCACGCTTTGATACAGCTTCCGCTGCTTTAGCAGCAGCTAAAGCGCAAGTACAGGCCGCGCAAGCCACCATTGGTGCAGCCGATGCCATGGTGGCGCAGTTGACCAGTGAAATTGATGACAGCAGTTTGCGTGCGCCGATGGCTGGTGTAGTGCAACTACGCTTAGCTGAACCCGGCGAAATCTTAGGTGCGGGTGGGCGAGTATTTTTACTGATTGATCCAACCGACCAATATATGAATGTATATTTGCCCTCAGCGGTGGCCGGTCGTTTAGCGGCTAAAGATCAAGCGCGCATTGTGCTGGACGCTTTACCCGAGCAACCTTTGCCGGCAGAAGTTGCCTTTGTTGCCGGTAAAGCGCAGTTCACTCCCAAAGAAGTAGAAACCCGTGATGAACGCCAAAAATTGGTGTTTCGCGTCAAGTTGCGTCTGACCGACCCCGCTGCGGTACCGCAAGCTAAACCTGGTATGCCAGGCTCGGCTTATGTGCGACAGGCTGCTGATGTGCGCTGGCCTGAATCGATGCAATAAGCTGAGAGAGTGTGCTGGGTTGCGGCTATGCGCAGCGCAGCTTGATGCAGAGAGTAGCAATAGATGCTGCACTTGTTGTTGAGTGTGGCGTGTGCAGCCATGGTTTGGGTGGGTAGAGCAGCATGAGTACAACAGCAATCACAGCGGTTAATATTTCGCATCGCTATGGCAAACAATCGGCGTTAGAGGATGTGAGCTTTAGTTTGCCTGTCGGCAGCCGCTGCGGTTTGATTGGCCCCGATGGTGCGGGTAAATCGAGCATTCTTGGGCTGATTTCAGGAGTGAAAATCCTGCAGAACGGCGAGTTGAATGTGCTCGGTGGGCCCATCGATCAACGCCGTCATCGCTCTACGCTCTATCAGCGTATTGCCTTTATGCCGCAAGGGCTGGGGCATAATCTCTATCCTGATTTATCCATTGCAGAAAATATTCGCTTCTTTGCCACCTTATTTGGTTTAACGCGCGATGAGCGTGAAGTGCGCATGACCAGCCTATTAGCGGCCACTGACCTGACTGATTTTATTGATCGTCCAGCCGGCAAGCTATCGGGCGGTATGAAGCAAAAACTGGGACTGTGTTGCGCGCTGATTCATGACCCTGATTTGTTGATTCTGGATGAGCCCACTACAGGTGTTGACCCCTTATCACGTCGGCATTTTTGGGATTTGATTGAGCAAGTACGCCGCGACCGCCCGCACCTGACTTTATTAGTTGCGACCGCCTATATGGAAGAAGCAGCGCAATTTGAACACTGCTTGATGATGGACCGTGGTCGATTAATTGCTGCAGGTGCGACGAGTGAGTTAGCTGCGGTCACAGAGAGCGGTAAACTCGATGACGCTTTTACTCATTATCAAGGCGCTGGCGCAAGTACAATTGAGCCACTACAGATGACGCCCTTTGCACCTGAGCGTCATGAAGTGGCAATTAAGGCGACTGATCTGACCTTGCGCTTTGGTGATTTTACTGCGGTGAATCAAGTCAGCTTTGAGATTGAGCGCGGGGAGATTTTTGGCTTTCTTGGCTCCAATGGCTGCGGCAAAACTACCACCATGAAGGTGCTGACGGGCTTGTTACCGGCCAGTGAAGGTGAGGCTTGGTTGCTCGGCCAGCCGGTGGATGCCAATGATTTAGCCACACGCAAGCGTGTGGGCTTTATGTCACAAAGTTTCTCGCTGTATGGCGAACTGACCGTGCTGCAAAACTTAGAATTGCATGCGCATTTATTTGATATTCCTAAAGACGTTGGGGCGCAGCGCGCGCAAGCCCTTATTGAACGTTTTGATTTGGGCCAATACACCGACGAGCAGGCCGGCGCCTTACCTTTGGGCTTACGCCAGCGCCTGTCATTGGCCGTCGCGGTGATTCACGAGCCGGAAGTGTTGATTCTTGATGAACCGACCTCTGGGGTTGATCCTGCGGCACGCGATGATTTTTGGCGCTTGTTGTTTGAGTTATCCCGCGAGCAAGGCGTGACAATTTTCCTCTCCACGCATTTTATGAACGAAGCTGAACGCTGCGACCGTATTTCTTTAATGCATGCGGCCAAGGTATTAGCGGTGGGCACCCCTGCAGACTTACAAAAGCAATTTGCCGGCGCAACCTTGGAAGATGCCTTTGTCACCTGCCTAGAACAAGCCCAAGGTTTAAATGGCGCTGCACCTGAGCAAGTCAACACAGCCACTCAAGCTTTAACCTCCACGCCACCGCGCGGCTTTAGTTTACGACGCACTCGCGCTTTAGCTGTGCGTGAAAGTAAAGAGTTGTTGCGTGACCGAGTGCGGCTGTGGTTCGCCATGCTTGGCGCAGTATTTATGATGATTATTTTGGGTTTTGGTATTTCTTTAGATGTGGAAGATTTAGCCTTTGCCACGCTTGACCAAGACAATAGCGCGCAAAGTCGTGCTTATTTAGAAGCCTTTCGCGGCTCACGTTATTTTGCTGAGCGTGAGCCTTTGCGCAATATGCAAGATTTACATGCGCGTTTGCAGCGCGCCGATATTAAGTTGGCCATTGAGATCCCAGCAGGCTTTGGTCGTGACTTATATGCTGGGCGTCAGCCTGAAGTGGGGGTGTGGCTCGATGGGGGTATGCCGTTTCGTGCGGAAACCAGCCGCGGTTATGTGGAGGCTGTGCATCAAGACAGTTTGCAGCGTTTGCGCGATGAGGGCAGTGCTGCGCTATCCCCTCTGGCCCAGCCTGCACGTTTAGAGACGCGTTTTCGTTATAACCAGGATGTGGTCAGTGTGAATGCTATCGGCCCCGGCGTGATGGCGCTGATTTTGGTATTTATCCCGGCCATGCTGACGGCGCTGGGTGTAGTGCGGGAAAAAGAACTGGGCTCGATTACCAACTTTTATGCCACACCGCTGACGCGTTTAGAGTTTTTGTTGGGTAAGCAAATGCCCTATTTGGCGGTGAGTTTGCTCAACTTGGCACTTTTAGTGGCGATTAACCGTTGGGTGTTTGATGTACCACTGAAGGGCAGTGGTGTGGCATTGGCTGTGGGCGGTGTGCTCTATGTGTTGGCTACCACCAGCTTTGGTTTGTTGGTGTCGACTGTAACTAAAACACAAATCGCGGCGATTTTAGGCACCATGATTCTGACCACATTGCCGACGGTGCAATTCTCCGGCTTGATTACTCCGCGCTCTTCGTTGGATGGTGGTGCTGCGTTAATGGGTATTTTATTCCCCGCCGGTTACTTCTTAGATATTGCTGTGGGCACTTTTACCAAGGCGCTGAATTTGCGTGACTTATGGCTGCAATGTTTAGCTTTGCTGGGCTTTTTTATCGCCTTTACCGGCTTAAGTTTGCTTCTTTTGAAAAAGCAGGAGGCTTAAGTGATGAATAAGCTATCGCATATTTTCCGTCTGGGTATTAAGGAGCTGATTAGCCTGCGTTATGACTCAGTGCTCTTGCTGTTTATGTTGTATGCCTTTAGTGCGGCGATTTATATGCCAGCCTCCGGCTCCTCGGTGGGCGTACATAATGCCAGCGTGGCGATTGTCGATGAAGATGATAGCCGCCTGTCTCGTCAGTTGGCTGAAGTGCTGCGCCCACCGGAGTTTCAAACACCGGTGATGCTGCCCTATGCGCAGATTGATGAAGTGCTGGACAGTGGTCGCTATACCTTTGTGATTAACGTGCCGGTGAATTTCCAAGCGGATTTAATGGCGGGCAAACAACCTGAATTGCAAGTGAATGTGGATGCCACGGCCATGAGCCAAGCCTTTATGGGTGCGGGTTATATGGGACGTATCTTCCAGCGTGAATTGCAGCAATTGAGTGGTGCGAGCAGTGCGTCGCCGATTAAGTTAACCACACGTGCTTTATTTAACAGCAATATGCAAAGTGGTTGGTTTTTAGCCATTATTCAGATTATCAATAACGTCACTATTTTAGCTATTTTGCTTACGGGAACGGCGCTCTTGCGTGAGCGTGAGCACGGCACTTTAGAACACTTATTGGTACTGCCTTTGACGGCCTTTGAGATTATGGCGGCGAAAGTCTGGACCAGTCTTGTCGTTGTGGTGTTCTGTACTTGGTTGTCGTTGGAGTTGATTGTGAAAAAGGCCTTGGGCGTGCCTTTAGCAGGTTCCATGCTGCTGTATTTATGGGTCACGGGACTGTATTTATTTGCTAGCACTTCGCTGGCGGTATTCTTAACCACTTTGGCGCGCTCAATTCCGCAGTTTGGTCTGTTGGCGATTCCGGTGGTGATGCCCATGCTGTTGTTGTCGGGTGGGACTACGCCATTGGATAGTATGCCGCTGTGGTTGCAGTCGGTGATGCAATTATCGCCGACGACGCACTTTGTCAGCTTATCCACGGCGATTTTATTTAGGGATGCAGGCATCGCCTTGGTTTGGCCAGAGATGCTGGCGCTGACAGGGATTGGGGTAGTGTTCTTCTCGATTGCCTTGTTGCGCTTTCGCCGCAGCTTAACGGCCTAGCAGACAGAGTATGCTGGTAGCAGATGGTGCGGGTATTGCGCTTGGACTCCCATGTCAGAGCCCAAGCGCAAACTGATCTGTGCGGAGAATAGAGTTGTGCTGCGGTGATGCAGCCGCGCTTAGTACCAGCGTTTTTCACCTTCTGGGCGCTGCTTAAAGCGCTTCATAGTCCACATGTACTGGTCAGGCCAACGACGTACATAACTGGCTAGCACATCGCTCATCGCGCCGACTGCTATATCAGTATCAGTGCTGTACATCGCATCGGGTGCCGCTTCTAAAATCACTTTAAAGCCACTGCCGTCTTCTAAACGAATCGCATGCAAAAATACCGCGCTGACTTTATCTTGCTTGCCACCGAGCATGCCCGCGACAAACTTACTGGTCAGTGCTGTGGTGCCTAAAAAGGGTACAAATACCCCTGAACTGCGACTGGGCTCTGGATCAGCAGGAATGCCCACTGAGCCACCGTTACGCACTTCTTTAATCACGCTAATAATGCCTTCACGCGTCGAGGGTGCTACGCGGTTACCTTGCTGGACCCGTTGGGTCTTCAGTAGGTCATCTAAGGCTTTGAGCTTAGGCGGGCGATAGAAAATAATCGGTTTGCACTGTGCGCAGTAGAAGTGATTGAGCACTTCCCAGTTGCCTAAGTGGCTGGTGATACCGACCACGCCTTTACCGCTGGCCAGCGCCTCTTGCAACACTTCTAAACCTTCAACTTCGCGAACATACTGCAAGGTTTTTTCCGGTGGCCAGATCCAAGCACAAGCACTTTCGGTAAAGGATTTAGCAATACCTTTAAGGCCACGAGCCGTGAGTTGGTCGACTTCTTTTGCATTCAACTCTGGAAAGCAATGGCTGATATTAATTCGCGCGATATCACGCGAGCGATTGGGAATTGTCCACATCAACCAGCCTGCCGCGCTGCCTAAGGCTTGCACGGCACGCCATGGCAATAATGCAATCAGTTTTAAAGCACCCAGTGCCAGCTTGCCTTTTAAAGCTTCCACGTATGACCCCAAAGACAGTCTTCAAACCGCTTAAGTTACTGGATTTCGCTGATTAAGTCAGCAGGCAAAACTTAAGCGAGCTTTTGCCAGAGTGCGTAATGCACTTGTCCAGTATGTTTTTCGCGATGCAAACGCCACGTATTGGGCACGCCCAAACTTGAGGGTGCTTGCTCGCTTTCGGTGTAAATCCATGCACGCTCATTGAGCCAATTATTGGCCTCTAATAGCTGGCAGCTGTTGAGTAATAAGTTTTGGTGAAAAGGCGGGTCGAGCAAGACAATATCAAAGCCTTGTGTCGCTGGCTGAGATAAATATTCTAAGGCATCGGCACCTAGCACTTCAGCGCTATCACACTGCAAAATCTCAAGATTACGGCGCAGATTATTGATAGCTGGAGTGTGTAAATCTAAGGCTATCCCCGAACTGGCACCACGCGACAGCGCTTCAAGAAACAGTGCGCCACTGCCGGTAAAAGCATCTAACACTCGCGCGCCGCCAATATAGGAGGCGAGCCAGTTAAACAGGGTTTCACGTACACGGTCCGGAGTCGGGCGTAAGCCTGGACCATCGGGCACGGTCAGTTTACGCGAGCGCCATTCACCGCCAATAATACGTATTTGGCTGGTGCCGTTATGGGTTGCTTGAGGTGTCTTAGCCATCAGTGCTGGCGCTCCATAGGTGCGTCTGTATTTTTGCGTTCAACAGGCTCAGGTAAAGGTAATTGCTCAACAGTAGGGCCTGCGGTGACCACTACTAAGTGTTCAGGGTTGAGGTGACGCTTAAAGGCCTCATGCACATCTGCAACTGTCAGTTGTTGCAAGTCCTGCATAAAGTCGCTCATCCAGGTCAGCGGCATATCGTAGAATCCAATGGCTGCTAGCTGCCCAACAATAGCCGAGTTACTGGCTGCACTGAGCGGGAAACTGCCGAGGCTTTCACGTTTAGCTTTGGCCAATTCTGCTGCGCTTGGGCCATTTTTGATGTAATCATCAAGTAAGTCGCGCACCAATTGCAGGGTGACGGCACTGAGTTGCGCGCGGGTTTGCACGTTAATCATAAAGGGGCCGCTGGCTTGCATCGGGCTAAAGCTCGAATAGATGCCATAGGTCAGTCCGCGCTTTTCGCGCACTTCTTCCATGAGGCGCGTACCAAAACCGCCGCCACCAAGAATCTGATTACCTAAAAATAAGGCAGGGTAGTCGGGGTCGCCACGTTTGACTGCTAGTTGTGCCAGCATAATATGGGTTTGTGTTGACGGGTGTTCGATATGAATGCTGGAGGCAACATTGGCTTTAGGCGCGATTGTTTTTGCAGCCGCTTGACCGCGTGGTAAACGCGCCGAGACTTTTTCACTGATGGCTTTGGCTTGCTCGAGAGTTAAATCACCGACCAAAGCAATTTGTGCATTGTTGGCGTTGTAGTAAGTGCGATGAAATTCTTGCAGCTGTTGGCGGCTTAACTTAGGTACTGAGGTTGCGTCGCCTGAACTGGAGTGCGCGTAAGGGTGCGCACCATAGAGTTGCTCAAAAAGTGCCAGCGAGGCGAGTTTACCGGGATTTTGTTTGTCATATTCAAAGCCTGCCAGTAGCTGGTTTTTAATCCGGGCTAAGGATGCAGCAGGGAAACTGGGCTGCGCGGCAATGCGGCTAAATAGCTCTAATGCGGGGTCGCTGAGTTTGGGGTCGCTGAGGCTGCGTAAGCTGACCACCGCCATATCGCGGTAGGAGCCGCTGGAGAAGTTGGCGCCAAGGTCTTCAAATTGCGCAGCAATCTGTCCGGCGTTGAGTGCGCCAGTGCCTTCATCGAGCATCGCGCTGGTCAGGTTGGCGAGGCCGTAGTGGTTCTGGTCTTTACTGCTACCGGCAGCAAAGGTTAAGCGTAAATCAAACATGGGTAATTCAGGCGCAGCCATAAACAGCACTTTGGTGCCGGCACTCGTCTGCCATTCTTGAATATCTAAGGTGCGCGTCACTGGGTCTTGCTGGGAGAGCGCGGCTAAACTGCTAAGCCGTTGTTCGGCGCTATCCGTTGCTGCCGTGGAGGATTGGGTTAAGTTGCTGCAACCGACACTGATTAATAGTGCGCTGGTCAATAGGCTTGCACTCAATACACGCAGGGCCATCATGGACGCGTCTCCTCTGGGTAAACATAGGCTGTGGTCAGTCGAGTTTTAGTAAAGAATTTCTTCGCCGCGGCTTGAATATCTGCTGGAGTGACAGCTTCTAAAGCGGCCAGATCGGTGTCTTGAATCTGCCAAGAGAGGCCGACACTTTCCAGTTGACCAATGCTGTTGGCTTGGCTGGTGATGGAGTCCTGTGCGTAGACTTCTGCGGCCACCACTTGTGCGCGTACGCGGGCTAACTCCGCTGTGCTTGGCGGTGTGTCTTGCAGTTGTTTTAACTGTTGCCACAATCCTGCTTCAGTTTGAGCCACGTTTTTACCTTTTTGCACGTTGGGTGTAGCGGATAAAACAAATAAGCTATCACCGCGTGAAAAGGCGTTGTACCAAGCCGAAGCTCCTGCGACTAACTCTTGCTCACGCACCAATTGGGTTGGAATACGACTGCTGCTGCCACCGTCTAATAATGCGCTGATTAAACGCAGCGCATGCACTTCGGTAGCGTTTTTGCTGCTAGCGAGGCTGGGTACATTAAAGCCCATCATCACGCTGGGTAATTGGGTTTTTAAATACAAAGTGATGCTACGCTCACCGGGCTCATCCAGCTCTAAAGGCTGTTTCACCGCAGGAATCGCACGGGCGGGGATTTTAGCAAAGTAGCGGGTGACTAGTGTTTTGATTTCATCCGGTTGCACGTCACCGACAATGACCAAGGTGGCGTTATTGGGCGCGTACCAGCGTTCATGCCAGTCGCGTAAGTCAGCGATGGTCATGCGTTCTAAGTCATGCATCCAACCGATGGTTGGGATATGGTAGCTGCTGGCTGGATAGGCCAAGGCTTTAAAACGCTCATAGGCTAAACCGCTAGGGCGATCATCGGTGCGCATGCGGCGCTCTTCTTTGATGACTTCGATTTCACGCAGAAACTCATCTTCTGGCAAGGTTAGACTGGCTAGACGGTCGGCTTCCATTTCTAACGCTACTTCTAAGCGGTCGCGAGCCAATACTTGGTAGTAAGCGGTGTAGTCGTCGCTGGTAAAGGCGTTTTCTTCAGCGCCGAGCTCGCGTAAAATGCGCGATGATTCACCCGGGCCTAATTTGCTGCTACCTTTGAACATCATATGTTCCAGCGCATGAGCTAAACCTGTGCTGCCTGGGGTTTCGTAACTGGAGCCGACTTTATACCAAAGCTGGCTGACGACTACAGGTGCGCGGTGGTCTTCACGAACTATGACCTTAAGGCCATTGTCCAAGCTGAACTCTGTGGTGGCACTCTGTGCAACGGCGGGGGTGATAAATGTACTGGAAAGAAATAGGGCGATGTAGCCTAAGTATATTTTCATAATTGAACCTTTAAAACTGCGCGCTGAGTTTAGCTACCCAGTGCCTAGAAGTGCTAGGATACGCAACCATTTTATTAACGACCATATCTGTATGTATTTACGCGAGTCACAGTACAGATAGGGTGAACTGCTGAGAAAGCCTTTTCTATGTTTGGTTCCGGCGACAAAAATAAAGCAAAACAAGCAGCGCCAGACGCTGACACAGTATCACCTGATGAGAAACAGGATGATAACGCATCTGCAGCCCCAGTGAAAAAGGGGTTGTTCTCATGGTTTGGCCGTAAAAAAGATAAGGCTAAAGCTGAGCCGACAGCTGTTGTTGCGCCAGAAGCTCAGTTAGAAGCCGAGTTGGCGGTTGCTGCAATCACTGAGCCTACTTATGAGTCAGAAGCACAGCCGACTGCTGTCTTAGAGCCAGCTGCGCCTGAGGTGATTGAGCCGCACATACCTGCTGCTGCCGAAGGGCAAGCGCCGCTACGAGCCGAGTCACCTGTTGAGCCAGAAATTTTGACTGCAGGCGCACAGGCTCCCGAGCCGTTGGCTGTTGTAGAGCCTGTAGCTGAGACTGAGCTAATAGCCGCAGCTGTATCGACAGCTGCTACCTCAGAGGCACCTGAGCCTGTAACGCCTGTATCTGAGCAGATTGCAGTTAAATCTGCGCCTGAAATAGAGACAGAGCCTGAAGTAGTCGTCGAACCTGTGGCAGCGGCGCGTCCTTCACGCTTTAACTTGTCCGTGGGGCGTGAAGTGACTGCGCCTGCTGCTGTGGTTGCGCCAGAGCCAGTTGCTGCGCCAATCCAACCAGAGCCCGAACCAGCAGTGCCAGCTGACACTCCAGCCGCGGCAGTGGATGCGGATGTACCGGTTTTAGCGGCTAATTTAGCCGGGCAGAGTAAGCCACAAGGCAATAAAGTGGGTTGGTTTGCGCGTCTGAAACAAGGTTTAGCCAAAACCAGTTCCAGCCTTGGCGAAGGTATGGCCAGCCTATTTTTAGGCAAAAAAGAAATTGATGACGACCTCCTCGAAGAGCTGGAAACCCGTTTGCTGATGGCCGATGTGGGTATGGAAGCCACTACTGCGATTATGGGCAACCTCACTCGTCGCGTGGCCCGTAAAGAATTAGCCGACAGCGGTGCGCTCTACCAAGCCTTACAAGTGGAAATGGCCGAGTTACTGCGCCCGGTTGAACAGCCGATGACTATTTCGGCACAGAAAAAGCCGCATGTGATTTTGGTGGTCGGCGTGAATGGTGCGGGTAAAACCACCACCATTGGTAAATTAGCTCAGCGTCTGCAAAACGAAGGCAAAAAAGTCATGCTAGCGGCTGGTGATACCTTCCGCGCTGCCGCGGTAGAGCAGTTGCAGGTCTGGGGTGAGCGCAATCAAATTCCCGTGATTGCCCAGCACACTGGCGCCGATTCTGCTTCAGTGATTTTTGATGCGGTGCAAGCGGCGCAAGCGCGGGGCATGGACGTGTTAATTGCGGATACGGCAGGGCGTTTGCACACCAAAGACAACTTGATGGAAGAGCTGCGCAAAGTCGCACGCGTGATGGGTAAGCTTGATGACAGCGCCCCGCACGAAGTGTTATTGGTACTGGATGCCGGTACCGGTCAGAATGCGATTAACCAGACCCGCCAATTTAATGAAACCATTCCCTTGACCGGCTTAGCCTTAACTAAACTGGATGGAACGGCTAAAGGTGGGGTGATTTTTGCCTTGGCCAAGCATTTCCAAATCCCCGTGCGTTACATTGGCGTTGGCGAAGGCATTGATGATTTACGTGACTTTGTCGCTGATGATTTTGTTAAAGCATTATTTGCGCAAAAGGATGATGAATGATTCGTTTTGAGCAGGTCGAAAAGCGTTATGCCAATGGCCATGTGGGTTTGCATGAGCTGAGCTTTCGTGTGCGCCGTGGTGAGTTTTTATTTGTCACCGGTCACTCAGGTGCCGGTAAAAGTACCATGCTGCGTTTGCTGTTAGCGATGGAGCGCCCTACCGGCGGCAAGTTATTGCTGGCCGGACAAGACCTCGCAAAAATTCGTAATTCACAGATTCCGTTTTTACGTCGCCAGATTGGCGTGGTGTTTCAAAATCACCAGCTGCTGTTTGACCGTAGTGTGTTTGCTAACGTGGCGCTGCCACTGCAAATTCTGGGCTTGCCGCAAGATGAAATCAATCAGCGTGTTAGTTTAGCCTTGGAGCGGGTGAGCCTGAAAGAAAAAGCGCTGCAAGCACCAGCGGACTTATCCACAGGTCAACAGCAGCGCGTGGGGATTGCGCGCGCGATTGTGCATCAGCCCGCTCTTTTGCTCGCGGATGAGCCCACCGGTAACTTAGACCCGCGCTTGGCGGCAGAAATTATGGCGGTGTTTGAAGATATTAACCAGTTGGGCACCACCGTCTTGATTGCCAGTCACGATTTGGCCCTGATTGCGCGGATGCGTCATCGTATGCTGACTTTGCAGCGTGGTCGTTTAATTGGCGATGGAGAAGCAGGCTAATGTGCGCAGCTAAAATTACTCCGGATCAACCGGGTGAGCGCGTTGGCGCAACCAGCAAGAATCAAGTGGCTGATAGCCTGTCGGATAACCGCGGCTTTGCTAATCAATTTCGTGCATGGGTTGAAAACCACCGAGCCAGTTGCAAAGACAGTATCAATCGCTTAGTACGCCAACCCTTAGGTAGCTTTTTTACCTGCTTGGTGATGGCTGTCGCCTTAAGTTTGCCCATGGGTTTAGCGCTGCTGCTGGAAAACGTCAGTCAATTGGGTGGCTCATGGCAGCGTGCGGCACAAATCTCTATGTATTTAGAACTGGATGCCGGTGATACCTACGGTGAGTTGCTGCGCGATAAAATTGCTGAGCATGAGCATGTTGCAGAGGCGCAGTGGATCAGTCGTGAACAAGCCCTAGCTGAGTTCCAAGAGCAGTCTGGCTTAGGTGATGCGTTGCGTGAGCTGCCAGATAATCCATTGCCCGGTAGTATCTTAGTCACGCCCGAAGTGATTGATAAAGACACTTTGGTGGCCTTGCTCGCTGAGCTGAAAGCCATGCCAAAGGTGCAGCAAGCTCAGCTTGATTTAATATGGATTGAGCGTTTAGCAGCCATTTTACATATGGGTGAGCACTTTATTTTCGCTTTATCAGTCCTATTGATCGCCGCATTACTTTTGGTAGTGGGGAATACGATTCGCCTGCATATTGAGAATCGCCGCATTGAGATTGAAGTGATTAAGCTCGTGGGTGGTACTGACGGCTATGTACGACGCCCGTTTCTCTATATGGGTGTGCTCTATGGCTTAGTTGGTGGCGTATTAGCTTGGGTATTATTGGCCTTTGGTTTGCAATGGCTCAATGACTCAGTGGTGCAGTTAGCGCAGCTGTATGGCAGTGACTTCAGTTTGTCGGGTGTACCAATCGAAGATGGCTTTTCCTTGTTACTTGGTGCAGTATTGTTAGGTTACATAGGTGCCTGGTTAGCTGTGGCACGGCACTTGCGGGAATTATTACCGCGTTAGTAGTAAAGCTTGATGGGATAAGGGTTTGCGCGAATTTACGCAGCGCAGATAGATGGAACTTTTTGGCACTATTGCCATCTTATATATAATTGTATTATTAAGATATTGTCACCCGTTGGAGGATATTTATGACCACCACGACCGCATTACAAACGGCGCAAATGCTCAGCCCAGGTGCTAACCTGCAGGCCTATGTGCATTCTGTGAACTCGATTCCGGTGTTGTCCGTTGAACAAGAACGTGACCTAGGCGAGCGTTTGTATTATCACCAAGATTTAGATGCTGCGCGCCAAATGGTAATGGCCCACTTACGTTTTGTGGTGCATATCGCGCGCAGTTATTCAGGCTATGGCCTGCCGCAAGGCGATTTAATCCAAGAAGGTAACGTTGGCCTGATGAAGGCAGTAAAGCGTTTTAACCCAGAGATGGGTGTGCGTTTAGTATCTTTTGCAGTGCACTGGATTAAAGCTGAAATTCACGAGTATGTGTTGCGTAACTGGCGCATCGTTAAAGTAGCGACCACTAAAGCGCAGCGTAAATTATTCTTTAATTTGCGTAGCCAGAAAAAACGTTTAGCGTGGTTGACCAATGATGAAGTGACTGCCGTAGCCGACTCTTTAGGTGTGGAAGCACGCGAAGTGCGCGAGATGGAAAGCCGCTTAACCGGTCATGATATGTCCTTTGATCCGTCAGATAGTGACGATGATGAAAGCGCTTATCAGTCGCCCGCCAACTACTTAGAAGATCACAGTTATGATCCAGCCTTGCAGTTGGAAGCCTCGGATCAAACTGAGAATGACAGCAGTAGTTTGCATGAAGCACTCAGTGAACTGGATGAGCGCAGCCGTGATATTTTGCAGCAGCGTTGGCTATCCGATGAAAAAGTTACGCTGCATGATTTAGCCGCGCAATATGGCGTGTCTGCTGAGCGTATTCGCCAGTTAGAAAAAAATGCCATGAAGAAGCTTAAAGGCAGTATTGCTGCTTAAGAGTGATCCAGCGGGTGACACAAAGGCGACTTTCAACAGTCGCCTTTTTTATTGCTTGCAGGCCGACTCAACACTGTTGCTGCTGCCGAGAGCCTGTTTTAGCATGGCTGTATGACTGCGCGCTGAGCGCGATGGCCAGATCAGCACTGAATGAGGTCAAGGTATGCCGCAATCTGTATTAATTATCGGTGGTAGCAGTGGCATTGGTCAGGCGATAGCGCAGCAGTCCAGTGCAGAAGGTGCGGTGGTCAGCGTGATTAGCCGCCAAGCAGCGCCTATTGCGAGTCCATGGTTTTGGTATCAAGATGCGCTGCAGAGTCAGCACAGCAGTCAAGATTGCATTGAGCAGGCTTTACAGCATAAGCCCGATACCATTGTGATCTGTAATGGCGTTTTGCATGATGCACAAGGCTTGCCTGAGAAGACCATTCGCCATCTAGACAGCGCCATTCTCACTCAGCGTTTACAGAGCAATGTGGTGATTCCTGCGCAGTATTTACAGGCTTTATTTCGTTATCTAAGTCGCACCCCGCAGATTAAAGTTTTGGTGCTCAGTGCGAAAGTCGGCAGTATTACCGATAACCAGTTAGGCGGTTGGTACAGCTATCGCATGAGTAAAGCTGCGCTGAATATGCTGGTGAAAAACCTCAGTTTAGAAGTGCAGCGCCTCAATCCCAGTGCCAGTATTGTGACTGTGCATCCGGGGACCACGGATACAGCCTTATCCGAGCCTTTCCAAAGCAATCTACCGACTGGGCAATTACAAACCACAGCACACACCGCGCAGCGCCTACTCCAAGTGCGTGATGCGCTCACACCCCAGCACAGTGGTAACTTACTCAACTGGGATGCGAGTATCTTGCCGTTTTAAATCTATGCATGTTAAGCATGTAAGTTGAGGTGGTATTGAACACAATCGAGAGTCAGCAGCAGTATTTTCAAGAGACCTTTAAGGGCTTAGATCTGCAAGATTTAGTCTGCCTGGGCACTGAATTTGAAGAGTGCAGTTTTATTGACTGTAACTTTACCAGTGCTGTGTTTGAAAACTGTAACTTTATGAACTGCAGCTTTCGCGGTTGCCAATTAAGCTTAATCAGTGTGCCGTATTCACGCTTGTTTGAGTTGAGCTTTGTGGAGTGTAAGTTGGTTGGCGTGGATTGGACACGCGCCAATTGGTCGGCCTATCACAAAGATTTTGAAATCAGCTTTCGCCAATGCATCCTCAATGACTCATCATTTTTTGGCCTGACGCTGCAAGCGCTGGTGCTGGATGAATGCAAAGTGCAGGATGTGGATTTTCGCGAAGGTGATTTCTCCCATGCGGTGATGACCTACAGCGATTTTACCCACAGCCTATTTATGCGCACTAATTTACAGTCTGCGAACTTCACTGAGTCAACCCAGTACGCGATTAATATTTTAGAAAACCAAGTGCAAGGTGCGAAGTTTTCTAAACATGAAGCAGTGTATTTGCTCGAAGGCCTAGGAATTGAGTTGGTGGATTAAACTTTGCTGCTAGGTTGGTGCTCTAGCAGCAAGGCTTTACATGTTAATAACGAATGCATGGTTGTTTAAAACGGCCAAAACATCGGAATAAAGATCACGCCCAGCACCCAGAAGATCATATTCAGCGGTAAGCCGATTTTAATAAAATCGCTGAATTTATAGCCACCTGCGCTATAGACCATCATATTGGTTTGATAACCGACTGGGGTCATAAAGCTGGTTGAAGCGGCGAAGGTGATCGCAATTAAAAAGGGTGTTGGGTCAGCGCCCATCAGTTGTGCAGTAGAAAAGCCGATGGGTGTGAGCAGCACGGCAGCAGCAGAGTTACTCATCAGTTCGCCCAGCGCCAGTGCCATTAAATACAGTGCAGCTAACACCACATGGGGTCCGAGATGGCTGACCAAGCCAATGCTGTTATCCACTAAAAACTGGGCGGCGCCGCTGCTGCTCATGGCAATCCCCAGCGGTAAGAGACCGGCGATTAGGATCACAATTGACCAGTCGGTACTTTCATACACATCATCAGCATGAATACAGCCTGCGAGCGTCATCACTACCGCGCCTGTCAGTGCAGACAGGGCAATAGGCAACCAGCCTAGTGCTGCTATGGTCACGACTGCCGCCATCACCGCAACGGCAAAAGGTGCGCGCCAACCGTAATCTAAGCTGGCCTCACGCTGAGAAATAACAATCACACTTTTATCTTTACGTAGAGCAGCTAAGTCTTTTTCCGGTAGCGCCATCAGCAAAATATCACCGATGCGCAACCGTAAACTATTGAGCTGTGTACGCACTACTTGGCCACGCCGTTGCACACCTAAAACCGAAGCGTTGTAGCGCCAACTGCGATTTAATACTGCGAGTAAACGCCCCGCCGCACGCGACTGTGGAGCAATCATGACTTCAGCTAACACAGATTTATCTTGTTTTTCACCTTTGAGCTGAAAGTCAGTTTTGGTATTAAAGTCAAGCTTTTGCTCATCTTTAAGGGTTTCCAAGTCTGACCAGACGCCGCGCGTCAGTAAAATATCCCCTTCTTGCAGCTCTTGGGTACGTGGTGACCAGTATTTCTCACCCTCACGCAGCAACTCTAATACATATACATTGTAGTTTTTACTCAGCTGGGCTTGCTCGACAGTACTGCCGAGTAATTTTGATTCAGCGCTGATTTTCAGCTCGGTAATATAGTGGCCAAACTCATAAAGGTTATCTAAATCGGCACTGCGTACATCAGGTAATAACCAGCGGCCGAAGATCAGTAGATACAAGCAACCTGCCGTGGCGCAGATAGCTGCTAAAGGTAAAAACTCAAACATACTAAAACCGCTATGGCCTAAATCTTTAGCCACTGAGTTCACTAGCAGGTTGGTTGAGGAGCCAATTAAGGTAAAGACGCCGGCCATTTGTGCGACATAGGACAGCGGGATTAAGGTCTTGGAGGGGGTTAAGCCAACTTTTAAGCTGGCAGCAATCACAATCGGAATAAAAATCGCCACCACCGCAGTGTTGTTGATAAAGGGCGCAATCAGCAAAATTAAGGCAAACAGCATCAGCAAAAATTGTAAGGGTGAACGTGCGGTGCCCAGCATTTTTTGAATACCGCTTAGCGCTCCACTGTTTTGTAATCCAGCCGCCAGAATAAACATAGCCGCCACAGTGATGGTGGCAGGGTTACTGAAACCGCTCAGTGCTTGGCTGGGACTGACTAAATCAAGCAGCGTTAAGCTGACCAGTACCAGTACCGCAATGGCATCGACACGGAGTTTTTCGCTAATAAATAACGCCATGGATGACACAGTAATGAGCAAAACCAGAAAAATTTCTAAGGTCATAAACGTCTCGTATAATAATTTTTATAACAGATCGAGTTATGTTGCACAGGCTTGAACACTACTATCGCTGTTAGTGGCTGGTTTGTCTCGTTATTAACCAGCAGGCTCTGTTTGCTATGCAGTAGTAGATCTCATTGAGAATGGCACTGGCAAGCCACAATCGTGCGAAAAGTCATGGACGAACTTGTCAGTAATAGCTCTTAGAAATCTTTCATTGAGCTAATTTATTGCCAATAGAACTTCGATATTTTTTGTGTGGCGAGGTGTATAGCACGTCACACCAGCACCGATTAAGGTGCTAGCGCAAACTGCTCTGTAGTGAGGAGTGTATTTAAGGGTCAGGTATGGCTTGCTGGGCAAAGTGGTTAGCGATAACGCACATACCCATGGCGGCTAAGCCCAGAACCAGCAGAGCTATGGGTAGTGTAAACAGCGAGGGTGCTGCAAGCAGGCTGGCAATAAAGCCAATGGTGGCCGCCAGTAAAAACTGCATAAAGCCCATTAAGG
>CALZAE010000007.1 GCA_945612235.1 uncultured Gammaproteobacteria bacterium
GTAACTGCTGCTTTGGCTTAGTAGGATGAATTGGGTGTGTGTTCGGGGTTGATCTCGCCTTGCACTTCTTCTGGGTCGACATCATTGAGCAGTAACATTTCTTTGACTGTTTCAATATGCTCAAGCACCACTTGGTAATGATCGCCGTATTCGTACTTGGTGACTTCAATAGCATTGGGCATATAGCTAAAGGCAATTTTTAACGCCTGCAGGGCATCGCTGCTTAATTTATCACTCATAACACACTCCTAAATTGAGGTGGCAGTGCATCGGCGCGTACTGAGCGCTTCACACCGTCCAAAAAATGCTGTGCAGAGCTGACTCGCCGTAGGCATGCAGTTCAGATGCAGCGTCTATTGATGCACCATGCTAGCAAAGATTAAACATTTTTAGCAGGCTGCAATGGTCAGTGATTGGGTGCTATCTGTGTTTGCCTGTATCCTATTGGGTATTTCGTGGTTTTAGTTAAGGTTGATTATTCGCATGTCTCAAGCTCCTTTAGTTTTGGTTGACGGCTCATCGTATCTCTATCGTGCCTTCCATGCTTTGCCACCGCTGATGACTTCGGCAGGCTTGCCCACCGGTGCGGTGAAGGGGGTGCTAAATATGCTGCGCAGCTTGCGTAAGCAGTATCCGGATAGCGTGATTACGGTGATTTTTGACGCGAAGGGCCCGACCTTTCGTGATGAGCTGTTTGTTGAATATAAAGCGCAGCGCCCGCCGATGCCGGATGATTTGCGTGTGCAGATTGAACCGCTGCATGACTGCGTCAAAGCCTTGGGCTTTCCGTTTTTATGTGTGGAAGGTGTCGAAGCTGATGATGTGATTGGCACCTTGGCCTACAGCAGTACCTTGGCTGAGCGTCCGGTGGTGATTTCTACCGGTGATAAAGATATGGCGCAGTTGGTCAATGATCACGTCAGTCTAGTCAACACCATGTACAACACCACCCTGGATATCGACGGTGTGGCAGACAAGTTTGGGATTGGCCCTGAGCTGATTATCGATTATTTAGCCTTGATGGGTGATAAATCGGACAATATCCCTGGCGTGCCGGGTGTTGGTGAAAAAACCGCATTGGGTTTGTTGGTGGGTTTGGGTGATATGGATGCGATTTATAATAATATCGACCAAGTTGCCACCTTGCCGATTCGCGGGGCTAAAACCTTAGGCAAAAAGCTCTTAGAGCATCGTGAGATGGCCTATCTGTCACGTGAGTTAGCCACCATTAAATTGGATGTGGAGCTGGATCTGAATATTGATGAGATGCAGATGCAGCCACCACAAGACGATATTCTAATGGAGCTGTACGAGCGCCTTGAGTTTAAGAGCTGGCAAGATGAAATCCGCCGTCGTGGTGGCGCTGCCAGCCAGCCCAAAGCCAAGGCTCAAGTTGCTGCTAAGGGTGATGATGTATTTGCGTTGACTGCCACTCATACTGAAGATGCAAAGGTCGCGCCAGAAACCACGGCTGCAGCAACTGATAGTGAGGCTGCAGTTGCGCCTGAATATCAAGGCAACTGGCAGACCATCTTGACTCAAGAGGCCTTTGCCGATTGGTTGCAGCGCTTAAACAGTGCCAAGCTGTTTGCCTTTGATACTGAAACCACCAGCGTCGATGCCCAGCAAGCCCGTTTAGTGGGGATTTCCTTTGCCGTGGCTGAAGGTGAGGGGGCTTATGTACCGCTGGCGCACAGCTATATGGGCGTGCCTGAGCAGCTGGACCAAGACTTTGTCTTAGCAGCCTTGCGTCCACTCTTGGAAGACCCGGCTATTATCAAAGTCTGTCAAAACGGTAAGTACGATATCAACGTGTTGGCGCGCTATGACATTCAGGTGCAGGGCGTGCGTTTCGATACCATGCTCGAGTCCTATGTACTCAACTCCACCGCAACACGTCATAATATGGATGATTTAGCCCAGCGCTATTTAGACCGCAGCACTATTCGTTTTGAAGATGTGGCCGGTAAAGGTGCTAAGCAGCTGACTTTTGATCAGATTAATCTGGATGTGGCGGGCCCTTACGCCGCAGAAGATGCGGAAATCACCCTGTGCTTACACAATCGCTTGAGCCAGTCCTTACAGGCGATTCCAGCGTTGCAAAACGTCTTAGACACCATTGAAATGCCTTTAATGCCCGTGCTGGCGCGTATTGAACGTGATGGTGCTTTAGTGGATGCACACCTATTAGGGCTGCAAAGTTTGGAGTTGGCTGAGAAGCTGCAAGAACTGGAGCGCAAAACCTTTGCCATTGCCGGTGAAGAATTTAATCTCGCTTCACCTAAACAATTGGGAGTGATTTTGTATGAGAAGCTCGGTTTGCCCGTGATCTCCAAAACCGCCAAAGGCCAGCCCAGTACTGCCGAAGCTGTCTTAGCTGAACTGGCTGAACAAGGTCATGAGTTGCCGGTGTTGCTGATGGAGTATCGCAGCCTGAGTAAACTGAAAAGCACCTACACCGACCGTTTGCCTGAGCAAATTAATCCGCTAACCGGGCGTATCCACACCAGCTATCACCAAGCAGTTACGGCTACCGGACGTTTATCTTCCAGTGATCCAAACTTGCAAAATATTCCGGTGCGTACCGCTGAAGGACGGCGGATTCGTCAGGCCTTTGTCGCACCTAAAGGTTACAAGTTACTGGCAGCGGACTATTCGCAAATTGAGCTGCGCATTATGGCGCACTTGGCCCAAGACCCAGGCTTGCTGGATGCTTTTCGCCATGACCGTGATGTGCACAAAGCCACGGCCTCAGAAGTGTTTGAGGTTGCATTAGAGGATGTCACCAGTGACCAGCGCCGCAGTGCGAAAGCCATTAACTTTGGTTTGATTTACGGCATGAGCGCACACGGTTTGGCCAAGCAAATTGGTTGTGATCGTGGCCAAGCTAAAATGTATATGGACCGCTACTTTGCCCGCTACCCTGGTGTGCTGGACTATATGGAGCGCACGCGTGCGCAAGCCAGCGAGCAGGGTTATGTCGAGACCATCTTTGGTCGTCGTTTGTATTTGCCTGATATCAAAGCCAAAAATGCTGCCATTCGTAAGGGTGCTGAACGTACTGCAATTAACGCGCCAATGCAGGGCAGTGCCGCCGATATTATTAAGCGCGCGATGATTACCGTGGATCAGTGGCTGTTGGATTCAGGTTTAGATGCCAAGGTGATTATGCAAGTGCATGATGAATTGGTGATTGAAGTGCGCGAAGACCTAGTCGATGAAGTGCGTGCCGGTTTACTGCCCTTGATGAGTGCGGGCGCCGATTTAGATGTGCCATTAATTGTGGAAACCGGTGTGGGTGATAACTGGGATCAAGCACATTAAAAATATTTAGCCGTCTTGAGGAACTCTCTGCGCTTGAGCACAGTCAGAGTATATGAATGGTAGAGTAAGTCATTCGTAACACTCCTTGATGTGTTGTATGTTGGCAGACATCTGAGCTTCCCCTAGCAGCTCAGATTTATACTCCGAATCTCTCTCCCCTAAATGAGGTTCGGAGTTTTTTTTGCCTGCAATTTGCTCGCGTAAAGTATCGACTAAAGTTGCTCTGTGTATTTCCCTCTGCTTTTTTTCAAATATTCATGTAGTATTTATATTTATGCACTACATGGCTTTATAGCCATTTTTTTTTGAGGCTTTTTCAAGCAGAGTGAGGCAAAAATGACTGATCGCGTTCAAGTCGGTGGCTTGCAAGTCGCCAAAGTTTTATACGACTTCGTTAACACCCAAGCTATTCCAGGTACCGGCCTAACTGCAGAGCAGTTCTGGGAAGGTGCAACTCAGGTGTTAAAAGATCTTGCACCGAAAAACCGTGCCCTGCTAGAAAAACGTGATGCCTTACAAGCACAAATTGATGAGTGGCACCTTGCACGTAAGGGCCAAGCTCATGACGCAGTAGCCTATAAAGCCTTTCTGCAAGAGATTGGATATTTGTTGCCAGAAGCAGCAGATTTTCAAGCCAGCACACAAAATGTTGACGACGAAATTGCTCGTATGGCAGGTCCACAGTTAGTGGTACCTGTAACAAACGCACGTTTTGCTCTAAACGCCGCGAATGCGCGTTGGGGTTCTTTGTATGACGCTCTATACGGCACTGATGCAATCAGTGAAGAAGACGGTGCAGAGAAAGGCAAGGGTTACAATAAAGTACGTGGCGATAAAGTGATTGCTTACGCACGTGCTTTCTTAGACAAGTCTGCACCTTTGGCGGCAGGTTCGCACGTTGATGCAACCGGTTACCGCATCGAAGATGGCAAGCTGGTTGTGAGCCTCAAAGGCGGTAGCAACACAGGTTTGAGTGATGATGCACAGTTGGTTGGTTTCCAAGGTGATGCAGCAGCACCGACTGTAGTGTTGTTGAAGAACAACGGCCTACATTTTGAAATCCAAATTGATGCCAGCACTATGATCGGACAAACCGATGCTGCGGGTATCAAAGACGTTCTGGTTGAGTCAGCACTGACCACCATTATGGACTGTGAAGACTCCATCGCTGCTGTTGATGCCGACGATAAAACTCTGGTCTACAGCAACTGGTTAGGCCTGATGAAAGGCGACCTGTCTGAAGAAGTGACTAAAGGCGATAAAACCTTTACTCGCGTGATGAATCCAGACCGCGTTTACACCGCTGTGGATGGTGGTGAAGTCACCTTGCACGGTCGTTCACTGTTGTTTATTCGTAACGTTGGCCACTTAATGACCAACCCAGCGATTTTGGATGAGCAAGGCAACGAATTGCCAGAAGGCATCATGGATGCATTGTTCACCAGCTTAATTGCTATGCATAACCTGAACGGCAACACCAGCCGTCAGAACAGCCGCACCGGCAGCATGTACATTGTTAAGCCAAAAATGCACGGCCCAGAAGAAGCCGCTTTTGCCGATGAGCTGTTTGCACGCACTGAAGACGTTTTAGGTCTGGCGCGTAACACCCTGAAAATGGGCATTATGGACGAAGAGCGCCGTACCACTATTAACCTTAAAGCCTGTATTGCTGCTGCTAAAGAGCGTGTCGTGTTTATTAACACAGGTTTCCTTGACCGTACCGGTGATGAGATTCACACCTCTATGGAAGCGGGCGTGATGGTGCGTAAAACAGCCATGCGCGGTGAGAAGTGGATTGCAGCCTACGAGGACTGGAACGTCGATACAGGTCTAGCGACAGGTCTGTCAGGCGTTGCACAAATCGGTAAAGGTATGTGGGCGATGCCTGACTTGATGGCGGCCATGCTTGAGCAGAAAATTGGTCACCCTAAATCAGGTGCTAACACCGCTTGGGTGCCATCACCGACGGCAGCAACTTTACACGCACTGCATTACCACGAAGTGGATGTATTCGCGCGTCAAGAAGAGCTTAAAGTGCGTCAGTTCGCTTCATTAGATGATATTCTGACTATTCCATTGGCACCTAGCACTGACTGGACTGCTGAAGAAATTCAGAATGAGTTAGACAACAACGCACAAGGTATCTTGGGGTACGTTGTACGTTGGATTGACCACAGTGTCGGTTGCTCGAAAGTACCTGATATCAATGATGTTGGCCTAATGGAAGACCGTGCCACATTGCGTATTTCCAGCCAGCATATGGCGAACTGGTTACGTCACGGTATCGTGACTGAAGAGCAAATCGTAGAAACCATGCAGCGTATGGCTGTGGTGGTTGACCGTCAGAATGCTAACGACCCAATCTACAACCCAATGGCGCCGAACTTCGATGACAACATCGCGTTCCAAGCATCACTTGAATTAGTACTGCAAGGTCGTGACCAGCCAAATGGTTACACTGAGCCCGTTCTGCACCGTCGTCGTCGCGAATACAAAGCTAAAAATGGCTTATAATTCGTAAAGAAGTACAGTGTTCACAAAAAACCGCCTTCGGGCGGTTTTTTGTTATCTGGCTTTTTTTATTAAGTGCTGTTCAATTGTCGCCAAGCCTGCAAAAATAGCTTTGTTTAATAAAAATAATATGCCACCAAGATTGAGTGATCTGCAGTTATATGCAGTGAACAGGCGGTCAATAGTTGCTATTGGCGTCAATACTTAGGTTGGCTTACTTGAGTAGGAGACACGTTTCATGAGCAGAAGTGATGCCTTTGCTAAGACAGGGCGTACCGCTGTGCAACAAAATATCCAAGGCACGCTGGAGTTTCTGCAAAAATACCCACCTTTTAATCAGATGGATATTGTTCACCTCAGTTTTTTAATTGAAAACTGCCAGTTACGTTTTTACGCTGAAGGCGAAAAAATCATCAGCCCTGAAGATGGGCCGGTGGAGTTTTTCTATATCGTAAAACAGGGGCGTATTTACGGTGAGCGGCGCAAGGGGCAAGACAGCGGTAAAGAAACCACCTTTGAAATCACTTCAGGTGAGTGTTTCCCGATTGCCGCCTTGTTGGGTGAGCGTGCGACGCGCACCTCGCATCTTGCGGCTGAAGACACCTTTTGTCTGCTACTGGATAAAGCGTCCTTTATTAAGCTGTTTTCGCAGTGCAGTGCTTTTCGCGATTTTTCTGTACGCGGCATCAGTAGTTTATTGGACCATGCTAATCAGCAGGTACAAACGCGAGCTGCAGAAACTTTAGGTTCGCAATACTCGATGGAAACCAGCCTCGCTGAGCTGTCGATGCGTCAACCGATCAATTGTGCAGGGCATTTACCCTTACATAAAGCCGTGCAGTTAATGCATGAGCAGCAAATTGGCAGCTTAGTGATTACTGATGAGCTACAGCGCCCGCAAGGGATTTTCACCTTGCGTGATTTGCGTCGGGTGATTGCCGATGCCAATGCTGATTTACGCCAGCCCATCAGTGAGCTGATGACACTTAATCCATTCCACTTGCCGCCGCATGCTTCAGCCTTTGATGCTGCCTTAGCCATGACTGAGCGCCATATTGCTCATGTCTGTGTGGTGCAGGATGGTCGTTTAGTCGGAGTAGTGTCTGAGCGAGATTTGTTCTCTTTACAACGTGTGGACTTGGTGCATTTAGCCCGAGCTGTACGCCATGCTTCCTCGATTGAAGTCTTGGTGCAGTTGCGTGATGAGATTCGCTCGTTAGTGGATCGCATGATTGCCCATGGTGCCAGTTCTGAGCAAGTGACGCGTTTAATCACTTTGCTCAATGACCATATGGTCTCGCGGGTGATTGAGCTGTGTATTGAAGAGCAGGGTGATCCTGGCGTTGAGTTTACCTGGCTGGTATTTGGCAGTGAAGGGCGTAAAGAGCAAACTTTATACACTGACCAAGATAACGGCATTTTATTTGAAGCCAGCAGCCAAGAAGAAGCCAATGCGGTGCGCCAGAAACTGCTGCCGCTCGCCCGTGAAATCAACTTGGCCTTAGATGATTGCGGCTTTATGTTGTGCAAAGGCAATATCATGGCGGGGAATGCGGAGCTGTGCTTATCACGTCAAGAATGGTCACGCCGCTTTAGCAAAATTGTCCGTGAAGCCAGCCCAGAAAACTTGCTGTATTCCACTATTTACTTTGATCTGCGCGCGATTTGGGGGCCCATAGAAGGCTGCCAAGCACTGCGTCGTGAGTTGTTGTCGATGATCCGTGGCAACAATATGTTCCAGCGTATGATGGCGCAAAGTGCGATTCAGAATAAGCCACCCTTGGGCGGTTTATTCCGCAATTTTGCTTTAGATAAAAAAGGTGCAGAAAAAGATACGCTGGACCTGAAGATTAAAGGCTTGGCGCCCTTTGTGGACGGTGTGCGCGTGTTGGCATTGGCGCATGGTGTGGAAAGCAGTAACACCTCAGAGCGCATCCGTCAGTTGGTTGGTCGTGGTGTGATTGAGCGTCTAGATGGTGATGCCTATGTCGAGGCTTATCACTTTATTCAGTTGATTCGCATGCAGCAGCATCAGCAACAAGCGCGTAATGACTTGGCTTATAGCAACCGTATTTATCCCGATGAGCTCAATCACTTGGATCGTCGTATTTTGCGTGAGTCCTTTCGCCAAGCGCAGCGTTTACAGGCCAGTTTAACCTTCCGGTATCAACTGTGAAGCTGTTCAAATGGTTACGTAAAAGCCCAGAGCTGCGTGAGGCTGATGCTTTGCGCTTAGCCTCATTGCCGGTGTATCTAGACAGTGAATTGCCGTTAGAGCAACAGCGCTTTGTGGTGGTGGATTTAGAAACCAGCGGTTTAAATACGCTGAAAGATAAAATCCTATCCATTGGCGCTGTCACTATTGATCAGTCCGCGATTGCTTTAGGCCAGCAGTTTAGTTGTACGCTGCGCCGTGCTAATCATGCGGTCAGTGAAAGTATCTTGATTCACCAGATACCACCCAGTGAGGTGGCCGCAGGCATACGTCCAGAAAAAGCACTGTTGAGCTTTATGGAGTATGTCGGCAGCAGTCCGCTGTTAGCCTTTCATGCCACCTTTGATCAGCGCATGTTGGTGCGAGAAATGGATGATGCCTTTGCCTATGATGTACGCCATCCGTTTTATGATGTGGCAGAGATCGCACCCTTACTCTATCCCGAGCATGGTATGCGCCTGCCAGGATTGGATGACTGGGTGAAATTCTTTAATTTGCAGGTGCTACAGCGCCATAACGCCAGTGCGGATGCGCTGGTGACTGCTGAATTGATGCTGATTTTACTCAAGCGCGCGAAGCAGCAGGGCATAGAGACCTTAGCTGACTTGGATATCAGCCTGAAAAACTGGCGTCGACGTCAGCAGAGCGCTATATAAACCCTGTTAAGGCCTAAGTCAGCACAATACTGATGCAGTACTGCATTGCTCGGTTGCAATACAGTACTGCAGGCCGCCTTACTTCGACTGAGCTAGAAAATCCGCCATATACTCATCAAAGCTGCATTCATCTTGCGCTTCAAGCAGGGCTTGCGCTTGATGTGATTGCTCGGCAAGTTGTTGGTAATGTGCAGTTTTGTTGCTATCGAGGGCTGGTTTACTCAAGGTTTGCGCATGCTGCAGACTTTGTTTCAAAGCAAATTGACTGAAGCTGCACTGTTGTTCGCGCATGCTGGCGAGTACTTGTGCTGATGGCGTCAAATCTGGGTTGTTGAGCTTTTCAACTTGCTTGCGCAAGGCTTCGCTGTGCTCGCTGGTGGCGTAGCTGCTATCGAGTAGCTGCGCGCAGGCTTGCATTTGCTCGAGCAGTTGGTGTCCCCAGTCCTGCATGGCTACCAGCTCATCACCGCGCTGCAATTGCAGGTTTGGTTTGCGACCTTGTTTAACTACGGCTAAGAAGTTTTCCGTCGCGGCTGGACACTCAGCATCACTGAGCAGTGGGCTATCTTGCAGGGCGCAAAAGAGTAAAAAGGTATCTAAGAAGCGTGCTTGTGGTAAATCAATGCCCAGTGGTAAGAAGGGGTTGATATCAATACAGCGCGCTTCAACATACTGCACACCGCGTGCAATCAAGGCATCTACCGGACGTTCGCCGTCTAAGGTGATGCGCTTGGGGCGCATGGTCGAGTAATACTCGTTTTCAATTTGCAAAATATTGGTATTGATTTGCAGCCACTCATCACCTTGCTTGCTACCTATCTTTTGATACTCAGGATAGGGCTTGTTCACTGCGCACAGTAGGCTGTCGGTGTAGCTGCTGAGTTCGTTATAGCAAGGGGTGATGCCGGCTTGGGCATTACTTTGATAACCCAGATCGCTCATGCGTAAGCTGGTTGCATAAGGCAAATACAGGGTGTCTTCATCAAAGCGTTCGAGCTGATGCTCGCGGTCCCGTAAAAAGCTGATATCCAGTGCAGGTGAGGCACCAAATAGATACATCAGCAACCAACTGTAACGGCGGAAGTTACGGATTAAACCGATATAGCGCGCAGACTGGTAATCCATGGCTGAGCGTGGATCATTGTCGGCTTCACGTAACAAGCTCCACACCGAATCCGGTAAAGAGAAGTTATAGTGAATGCCGGCAATGCACTGCATGGTTTTACCGTAGCGTACAGCCAAGCCTTTACGATAAACGTATTTTAATTGACCAATATTAGAGGTGCCGTACTCGCCAATGGGGATCTGCTCTTCTTTCGGCAAATGACCTGGCATCGATGGGCTCCACAGCACTTCTTGTTCAATATTTGCCACAGTAAAGCGGTGAATATCGTCCAGCTCAGCTAAGGTTTGTGCTGAATCAGGATGCGCATCGGTAATAAATTCCAACAACGCTTCTGAGTAGTCAGTGGTGATGCTGCCGTGGGTTAGAGCAGCGCCAAGCGCCTTGGGATGCTTGCTCAGCGCTAAGCGACCATTGCGCTCCACGCGTAAGCTTTCACGCTCAATACCATGCAGGCAGTGCTTGAGCTGGGCTAAGGCTTCGGGCTGGCTGAGCAGCGCCAGACGACGAGAATATGTATCGCTCAAGGGGAATTCCTCAATAGGGCATTAGGGCAATATGGGGGCGGAGAGTACAGAGTGCAAGGGTGCAGGCTGAGAATTTCTGCAGCCTGCAAGCGACTTGAGCTCAATACTCATCCGCGTCTATTATTTTTTCGTTTTAATCTGTCCAGCATTGGCGAATAACGCTGCCATGGCGCTGTTAGTGGGAGCTGGTTTTTCAGTTGGGCTGTGGCGTTCGCTGCGTGGATTGTGACGCGGCTGTTGCGCGCGCGCTGGTGCTGCTGGTTTTTCGCCGGGCACATCTGTCATACGCATTGATAAAGCGATACGGGCCCGTGGAATATCCACTTCCATGACTTTTACTTTGACAATATCTCCAGCCTTAACCACTTGGTAAGGGTCTTTGACAAAGCTTTCAGACAAGGCGGAAATATGCACTAAACCATCTTGATGCACACCAATATCAACAAAGGCACCAAAATTAGTGACGTTGGTGATCACCCCTTCGAGCACCATGCCTAATTCTAAATCTTTAAGGCTTTCTACGCCTTCTTGGAAGGTGGCGGTTTGAAACTCAGGGCGTGGGTCACGCGCAGGCTTGTCCAGTTCCTGCAGAATATCGCTGACTGTGGGTAAACCGTAGGTTTCGTCGGTGAATTGTTGGGGATCCAATTGCTTTAAAAATGCTGAGTCACCAATCAAGGAACGAATATCACGGTTGGTATCTTGCGCAATGCGCGTGACCAGTGGATAAGTTTCGGGGTGTACCCCCGATGCATCCAGTGGGTTTTTGCCATTCATCACCCGTAAGAAACCTGCGGACAATTCAAAGGTTTTTTCACCTAAACGTGGGACTTTTTTCAGTGCAGCGCGGCTGATAAAAGCACCATGTTCATCACGAAAAGCAACAATGTTTTTCGCTAAGGTGGCATTCAGGCCTGAGATGCGCGCCAATAAAGCGTAGGAGGCGGTATTTACATCGACGCCAACGGCGTTGACACAATCTTCGACCACTGCGTCCAGTGAGCGTGCCAGTTGCGCTTGCGATACATCATGTTGGTACTGGCCAACACCAATGGCTTTAGGATCAATTTTCACCAGTTCAGCCAGTGGGTCTTGCAGGCGACGGGCAATAGAAACAGCACCGCGCAGTGATACGTCTAAATCAGGAAACTCCAGCGCCGCGAGCTCTGAGGCGGAATAAACTGAAGCCCCCGCTTCACTGACCATCACTTTGCTCATACGCAGTTCAGGCAGCATTTTCACCAGTTCAATCGCCAGCTTATCGGACTCACGGCTACCGGTGCCGTTACCTATGGCAATCAGTTGTACCTGATGCTTGCTGCACAGTGCCGCCAAAGTCTTGAGAGTTTCCTGCCACTTATTGTGTGGCACATGTGGATAGACGGTAGTGGTGTCTAAAACTTTACCGGTGGCATCGACCACGGCAATTTTACAGCCGGTGCGCAAACCCGGATCAAGGCCTAAAGTGCAGCGTGGACCTGCAGGTGCGGCAAGCAATAAATCATGCAGGTTACGGGCAAACACGTTAATCGCTTCGGTTTCTGCAGCTTCGCGCAGTTGAGCAAATAAATCAGTTTCTAGATGGCTCGACAGCTTGACGCGCCAGGTCCAGCGCACCACTTCTGCCAGCCATTTATCGGCAGGACGTTCTTGGTTTTTAATCCCAAAGTGCTGACCAATCACCACTTCACAGGGGTGCATCGTGCCCGCAACTTCATCGCCAAGACTGAGGCTGGCGGTTAAAAAACCTTCGTTACGGCCACGGAAAATGGCTAAAGCACGGTGCGAGGGTACGTTTTTAAAAGGCTCGTCATGTTCAAAGTAATCACTGAACTTGGCTGCTTCGTGTTCTTTGCCGGCAATCACTCGTGAGCTGAACTTAGCATCCTGTTGCAGCATAGTACGCAGGCGTTCTAATAGAGAGGCATCTTCGGCAAAGCGCTCCATCAGAATATATTTAGCACCTTCCAGCACGGCTTTTTCATCAGCAAAACCCGCTTCAGCGTTGATAAAGCCTGCTGCTGCAGCTTGTGGGTCTTGCTGCGGGTCGTTAAATAATAAGTCTGCGAGTTCGCCCAAGCCTGCCTCTAAAGCGATTTGCCCTTTGGTGCGACGCTTCTTTTTATAAGGTAGATATAAATCTTCAAGGCGAGTTTTGGTGTCAGCCTGCTGAATAGCTGTGTGTAGCTCTGGGGTGAGTTTGCCTTGTTCGTCAATGGCAGACAGGATCGCGACACGACGATCATCGAGTTCACGCAGATAGCGCAAGCGCTCTTCGAGATGACGCAGTTGCGTATCGTCGAGGCTGCCGGTAATTTCTTTACGGTAACGGGCGATAAAGGGCACTGTGGCGCCTTCATCTAGCAACGTTATAGTGGCAGTGACTTGCTGTGGGCGCACGCCCAATTCTGTGGCGATGCGTGAACTGATACTGTCCATCAGGCTACCTATAAAATTCAAAAAAGCAGGATAGGCCTGCGTTAAAGGGCTGATTATAGGGGAAATTACTCAGCAAAGCAGTGCTGTGTCCACCGAGGAAAAATTTGCTAACAATGCTGCGCATACATGCAGGCCTTGATTGCGGCATACTAGAACACAGACATATTGATTAAAAAGGTAAATAGAGCATGAGCGTAGCTGAAGGTGAAAAAATCCTCATTGTCGATGACGATGAACGCTTGCGCCGCTTATTAGAGCGCTTCTTAACTGAGCAGGGTTTTCGTGTGCGTGGCGTAGAAAATGCTGAGCAAATGGACCGTATCTTAGCGCGAGAACTGTTTAATTTAGTCGTGCTTGATTTAATGATGCCCGGTGAAGACGGTTTATCGGTGTGCCGGCGTTTACGTGGCAGTAATAATCAAATCCCCATTATTATGCTGACCGCCAAAGGTGATGAGGCCAGTCGTATTCAAGGCTTGGAGTTGGGCGCCGATGACTATTTGGCCAAGCCGTTTAATCCACGTGAATTATTGGCGCGGATTAAAGCAGTATTACGCCGGCAATCGACTAGCGTGCCCGGTGCGCCAGGTAGTGCTGAGTCGAGTGTCACCTTTGGTGATTACAGCTTATCGTTAGCCACGCGCGAACTGAGTAAAGGTGATCAAGTGCATATGCTCACCACTGGTGAGTTTGCCGTGCTTAAAGCCTTGGTTGAGCATGCGCGTGAGCCTTTGACTCGCGATAAGTTAATGAATCTAGCGCGTGGCCGTGAATGGGATGCCCTAGAGCGCTCCATTGATGTGCAGGTCTCACGTTTGCGGCGCATGATTGAGCCTGATCCATCTAAGCCGCGCTATATTCAAACGGTTTGGGGTGTGGGTTATGTGTTTGTACCCGATGGGCAGGCATGAAGACTTCGTTGCTATATCCACAGAGCTTTTTTGCCCGCACGCTGTGGATGGTGTTATTGGCGGTACTCTTTTCTAAAGCCTTGACCCTAATTTATCTGATGCTCAACGAAGACGTATTAGTGGATCACCAATACAGTCATGGCGCCGCGTTAACTTTGCGCGCCTATTGGGCAGCACCGGTGCTTGAACGCCCAGGTATTGCCAAAGCAGCGGGTTTGCAGTTGGTGCAAGAGCATGAAGTACCGGAGGGGGAAAAGCACTGGCCTTACAGTGATATTTTTTCTGAACAAATGCAGGCTGAGTTGGGCGCTGATACTCGTGTGCGTATTAGCGCGCAAACCCCGCCATCCTTATGGGTGAATGCACCCAGCCTTGGGCCAGATTGGATTCGTGTACCCTTATACCCACACCCATTACGTGGGCAAAGGGTGTGGAACTTAGTGGCATGGTTTTTAGGCATTGGCTTGTTATCCACCGCTGCAGCGTGGATTTTTGTCAGCCAATTAAGTGCACCACTGAAACGTTTAGTGATTGCCGCGCGCCAGTTTGGTCAAGGGCGCAGTGTGCGTTTACCGGTGGATGTTGATACCGCCAGTGAAATGGCCGAAGTCTATCGCGCCTTTAATCAAATGACCGATGATATTGAGCAAGCCGGGCGTGAGCGTGAGCTGATGCTGGCCGGGGTGTCGCATGATTTGCGCACGCCGTTAACCCGCTTACGCTTATCCTTGGAGCTGCTCGACAGTGACAATGAACTGACCTGCGATATGGTGCGTGATATTGAGGATATGAACGCTATTTTGGACCAATTCTTGGCTTTTATTCGCGATGGTAGCGATGAGCCGATGGAAGAATGCGACCTCAATGAGTTGATTAGCGCGGTAGTCACCCCATATAGCCAACAGGGGCACGATATCCGTGTGTGCTTAGAAAGCATGCCGACTTTGTTGTTACGCCGGGTATCCATTAAACGCATGTTGGCGAATCTGCTGGAAAATGCGCTGCGTTATGGTGGCCAAGGTGTGGAAATCGCAGCCTCAGTTGTACAGGGCGAGCATGCACAGCATGTGGCCATTAGTGTGCTTGATCGTGGTGCGGGGTTAGACCCCGAAGATTTACCGCGCATTTTTAATCCTTTTATTCGCGGTGATGAAGCGCGCGGCGGCCAAGGTACGGGTCTAGGCCTGGCTATAGTGCAACGCATTGCTAAGCAGCATGGCGGCAGTGTTGAGCTGCATAACCGTGCTGGTGGTGGTTTAGAAGCAACTGTATGCCTGCCGATTACCGCGCACGCAATATGAATCAAACAGCATAATGCTGGTTAAAAAATCAGGGTGAATGCAGTTAATGAGTAATGAAGTGCAAGACAAAGTCCGCTTGGATAAGTGGTTGTGGGCCGCACGTTTTTATAAAACACGTGCCTTGGCTAAAGAGGCGATTGAAGGTGGCAAGGTGCATTGTCGTGGCGAGCGTTGTAAGCCATCAAAAGAGCCTAAAGTGGGCGATGAGTTGGTGTTACGCGTTGGTTACGATGAGCGCACTGTGGTGATTGAACAGCTCAGTGCTGTGCGTCGTGGTGCGCCGCAAGCACAATTGCTGTATCGCGAAACTCAAGACAGTATCGATGCGCGTGAAAAATCAGCAGAGCTGCGCAAGGCCGGAGCCTTAGGTATTCAAACCGATGGCCGGCCTAATAAAAAGCAACGCCGTCAGATTCATCGATTTAAAGAACAGTAAGACCGCATCATCAGGGCACAGCCGAAGTAGTCCATCTAAATACATTAATTTTTCTAATCGCGGTTTATACTAAGCCGATATTTTATCTGTAGGTGTTGTATGGCGGATTTTGATTTTACTCAGCGCTTTATTTTTGAAACCACTGATATACGCGGTGAGTTGGCCAGCTTAGAAGAAAGTTATGCGCATGTGCTGGCCAAGCATACTTACCCAGAGCCGGTCGCTACGCTCTTAGGTGAGTTAATGACCGCAGCAGCGTTGCTGGTCAATACGCTGAAGTTTGATGGCTTGTTAGTTTTGCAAGCGCGCTCTAAGGGTCCAGTACCTTTGCTGATGGTGGAGTGCTCGAGTAATCGCGAGTTGCGTGCCATTGCGCGCTATGAAGAAGAACAGATTCACAGTGGTGCCAGCTTACAAGAGCTGATGCCTGAAGGTGTGCTGGCGCTGACCGTTGATCCGCGCGAAGGGCAGCGTTATCAGGGCCTCGTGGCTCTCGATGGCGAAGACTTAGCTGAGTGCTTTACCAACTATTTTGTGAATTCAGCGCAATTACCTACACGTTTTTGGTTGTATGCCGATGGTCAGCGTGCACGCGGTATGCTGTTGCAGCAATTGCCTGCTGACCGCATCACTGACTCTGAAGAGCGTGAAGCGAGTTGGCAGCATGCTGTAGCCTTAGCCTCGACTTTAACAGCTGAAGAATTACTGGGCTTAGACAATGAAACTATTTTGCACCGCTTGTATCACGAAGAGCAGATGCGCTTGTTTGAAGCCACAGATTTAAAGTTTCATTGCAGCTGCACGCGCGCGCGTTCTGAGCAGGCTTTAGTCAGCCTAGGCTTGGCCGACTTGCGCTTGTTGCTGGCAGAGAAAGAAGGCACTATCGAGATTGATTGCCAATTTTGCAATCACACTTACCTATTTAATGAAGCCGATGTGATGCAAATGTTTGCTGAACAAGATGCGACTGATGCCTCGAGTACAGTGCATTAACTGCATAACTCTGGCATAATCGCGGGCACTTTTTCGTTGTAGCGTATGTCTATTCACGCTACAAAATTTCTGGAGGACTCGGCTCGGGCCGTTGGGGATCTCATGACGCAAGCAAAAACCGCTGTGTACACCGATATTAGCGCTGCTCAATTAATTGAAGAAGCCGTTCGCCGTGGCGAAGGCAAACTGGCTGTTAATGGTTCATTGGTTGTTGAAACTGGCCACCGCACAGGTCGTTCACCAGCTGACCGTTTTATTGTGCAAGAGCCCAGCACTGAAGCTCAGATTGCTTGGGGGCCGATTAACCGTCCCGTAGCGCCGAGCATCTTTGATGCGCTGTGGACTCGTGTTGAAGCCTATGTTGCTGAGCGTGAAAGCTTTGTCTCGCATGTGCATGTGGGTTCAGATCCTGCGCATTACTTGCCAGTTAAAATGACCACCACTACAGCTTGGCACAACCTGTTTGGCCGTTGCTTGTTTATTACTCCAGATGCATTCAATGAAGGCAATCAAGAGCAGTGGCAGATTATTAACGCACCATTCTTTGAGTGTGTACCAGAGCGTGACGGTACCAATTCTGATGGTTGTGTGATGATTAACTTCGCTGAGAAGAAAGTTTTATTAGCCGGTATGCAATACGCTGGCGAAATGAAAAAAGCGATGTTCTCAGTCCAGAACTTCCTGTTGCCAGCTAAAGATGTATTACCTATGCACTGTGCGGCCAACGTCGGTGAAGAGGGCGATACCACTTTATTCTTTGGTTTGTCCGGTACCGGTAAAACTACATTATCAGCTGATGAAAGCCGTTACCTGATTGGTGATGACGAGCACGGTTGGGGTGTGGGCACTGTGTTCAATATCGAAGGCGGTTGCTATGCAAAATGCATCGACTTGTCTGAGAAAAACGAACCAGTGATCTGGAAAGCGATTAAGTTTGGCGCTGTACTTGAGAACGTTGTGTTGGATGAGCAGCGCACGCCTGACTACAGCGATGATAGCTTGACGCAAAACAGCCGTGCTGCATATCCGCTCGAAAACGTTGAAAAGCGTGTGATCGAGAACCGTGCTGGTGAGCCTAATGCTGTGATTTTCTTGACCTGTGACCTGACTGGCGTACTGCCACCGGTGTCCATCTTGAATAATGAGCAAGCGGCATACCACTTCTTGTCTGGCTACACTGCGTTAGTGGGTTCCACTGAAATGGGGTCAGAGGCGGGTATTAAATCCACTTTCTCTACCTGCTTTGGTGCACCATTCTTCCCACGTCCAGCGGGCGAGTATGCTGATCTGCTGATCAAGCGTATTCAAGGTTTTGGCTCAAAGGTTTACCTGGTCAATACCGGTTGGACTGGCGGTGGCTACGGTGTGGGTGAGCGTTTCAATATCCCAACCACACGTGCAGTGATCGCAGCCATTCAGGGCGGTACATTAGTGGGTGCAGAAACTGAGCACTTACCAGTAATCAACCTGGATGTACCAAAATCAGTACCAGGCGTTGATACGAACTTGCTCAACCCACGTAACACTTGGGCTGATAAAGCAGCATACGACGCAGCAGCACAAGAGTTGGCAGCGAAGTTTGTGGAAAACTTCAAGAAGTTTGACGTGGCTGAAGCAATCAAAAATGCGGGTCCACAAATCTAATTTAGATTGTGTGACTGCTGCAATAAAAAACCGCTCCTCAGTTGCACTGAGTGAGCGGTTTTTTTATGACTGATATTTATCAGTCAGTACTTAAGTTCTTGTGTTGCTTGCAAGTTACTATTTTACCGTGGACTTACTCATGCCAAGCGCGACCATGCTTCTCTAGCAGGCTGTGTGCTTGTTCAGGTCCATTAGAGCCTGCAGGGTAGGGTCGTGGACGTTGATAGTGCTGTTGCCATCCTTTGAGGATTGGGTCGACCCATTGCCATGCTGCTTCCACTTCATCGCGGCGCATAAAGAGGGTGGAGTCGTTTTTGATCACATCCAGCAATAAGCGTTCGTAAGCTTCCCAGCGGCGGTTATCTTGAAAGACTTGCGCAAGGTTGATCTCTAACTCCACAGGCTCTAAATGCATGCCTTTGCCGGGAGTTTTAGCCATCAATTCAATACTGATGCGTTCTTCAGGTTGTAAGCGAATCAGCAAGTGATTGGCTTGGCTGTCGCTAAATAAGCTGTGGGGTACCGGCTTAAACTGGATGACAATTTCTGAGGTTTTCTTCGCGAGACGCTTGCCCGTGCGCAAATAAAAAGGCACCCCAGCCCAGCGCCAATTATCCACTTCGACTTCGATGGCGACAAAAGTTTCAGTGTCGCTATCACTGTGGATATCTTTTTCAAAATAATAAGCAGGGGCGTTATGCCCACCCACTTGTCCGGCTGCGTATTGGCCGCGCACGGTTTTGTCTTGCACATCCATGCCGCTGATGGGACGTAGGGCTTGTAAAATTTTCACTTTTTCATTGCGTACCGCATCAGCATCAAAGCGCACGGGAGCTTCCATGGCGACTAAACATAATAGTTGTAGCAAATGGTTTTGCAGCATATCGCGCATGGCGCCAGCATGGTCGTAGTAGGCCCCGCGGTTTTCTACGCCTATGGTTTCATTTACGGTGATTTGTATATGATCAATATGTGCAGCACGCCAGACCGGCTCAAATAGTGCATTAGCAAAGCGTAGTGCCATCAGGTTTTGTACGGTTTCTTTGCCTAAGTAATGATCAATACGAAAGACTTGTTCTTCGCTAAAAGCCGCACCAATGGTCGCGTTAATTGCTAAGGCAGATTGCAGTGAATGGCCAATGGGTTTTTCAATCACAATGCGAGTGTTGCGTCCGGCTAAACCATTTAATGCGAGGTTGGAGGCGATGCTTTCAAACAGATGCGGCGCAGTCGCTAAATAATAAATACAATTGCGCTGTACTTGGCTGCTTAGAAAAGTTGCCAAGCGACCAAAGTCAGCCGCTTGCTCGGCGTTCATGGCAAAATATTCAAGGCGTTCGCTAAAACTGAGCCATACGTGATCAGCAAAGTCTTTGCGCTCAATTTGTGCACGACAATGGCGTTCTGCCAAAGCAATATAACGCTCGCGGGCTAGCAGTTTTCGAGAGATACCAATGATGCGCATATCGCTCGGCAGGCGATTTTCGCGGTGTAAGTGGTATAACGCAGGCAGTAATTTGTGCAGTGCTAAATCACCAGTACCACCGAACACTAACATGTCACAAGGCATACTCACGGCTGCTCTCCTCTGGAAAAACGTGCGAACAAACAACTGTTGTAGTATAACTACAAAATCGCTACATAACTGTGGCATCCGCTAAATGAGTTTAACATTGTGAATCTGTTACAGCATATCGCCCAATCCCTTGAATCACTGCGCAAGTCTGAAATTAAAGTGGCGCAACATGTTTTATCTGACCCTGCTGCAGTGATGCACAGTTCGATGTCAGATTTGGCAGCGGTGGTTGGCGTCAGCGAACCTACTATTGTGCGTTTTTGCCGTGCGGTAGGCTGCCTAGGCTTTCAAGATCTAAAGTTGCAGTTGGCACAAAGTTTGGCTGCCGGTGCTAGTTTTGGTCAGTTTGCTATCAGTGAAAATGATGCAGTGACGGATTATGCATTAAAGATTTTTGATACAACCTTGCACACTTTAATTGAAGTGCGTGAGCAGTTGGATATTGAGGCCTTAGAGGCTGCCATTGCTCTTATAGCTAAAGCCAGACGTGTCGAGTTTTATGGTTTTGGATCATCGGGTGCGGTGGCAGCGGATGCTCAGCATAAGTTTTTCCGCTTATTGCTGACCGCTGCAGCCTATAGCGACCCACATATGCAAGCGATGTCTGCGGTGACTCTTGAGCCAACTGACGTGGCCATTTGTATTTCACAATCGGGGCGCTCAAAAGACTTGTTAACCACTGCACACTTGGTGCGAGAAACCGGGGCTATTTTAATTGCGCTGTGTCCCAGTCATACACCTTTGGCTGAATTAGCTACAGTTCATGTGGCGATTGATGTACAAGAAGACACTGAAATTTACACACCTTTAACTTCGCGTATTGCGCACTTAGTGGTGATTGATGTGTTGGCCATGGGTGTCGCTATGTCGCGTGGCCCGTCATTGGTGAATCACCTGAAAAGTGTCAAGCGTAGTTTACGTAGCCTGCGATTATCACCCAAGACTACTAAGTCACCTGATGAAGACTAGAGACGTTCCGAGTCTTATGCTTTTCAAGCGACCCTAAAACTGGCACTATCGCATCATTATTATTCTATCGTTGAGCAGTCCGCTGGCAAACCCAAGCGTTTGCGCGGAATTTGTGCGTTGCTTGCTATCAAGTAATGACACGCTTTAAGCATACTCTTAGTTCAAAGAGGATCTTTTATGGCTGAGGCCATTCCTGCCTTAGAAATACGTGATTTACATAAGCGCTATGGCAATTTAGACGTTTTAAAAGGCATTTCATTAACCGCCAATGATGGCGATGTCATATCTATACTGGGCTCATCAGGCTCAGGTAAGTCAACATTTTTACGCTGCATTAATTTGTTGGAAAATCCACACCGTGGACAGATTTTGTTTTCTGGTGAAGAACTGCAATTAAAAACTGATCGTGATGGTCAATTGGTTGCCGCTAATAGTCAGCAAATTAATCGTTTACGCACGCAAGTGGGTTTTGTCTTTCAAAACTTTAACTTATGGCCACATATGACTGTGCTCGATAATATTATCGAAGCGCCACGTCGTGTGCTGGGTTTAAGTAAAGATGAAGCCATCGCTACGGCTGAAACCTTGTTAGCTAAAGTCGGTATTGCGGATAAACGTCATGTGTATCCCAATCAGCTCTCAGGTGGACAGCAACAACGCGCCGCCATTGCGCGCACTTTAGCGATGCAACCCAAAGTGATCTTGTTTGATGAGCCCACTTCAGCACTTGATCCAGAAATGGTGCAAGAAGTCTTAGGGGTCATTCGTGCTTTGGCTGAAGAAGGCCGTACCATGTTATTGGTCACGCACGAAATGAACTTTGCCCGTCAAGTATCCAATAAGGTGGTATTTTTACACCAAGGTTTAGTTGAAGAGCAGGGAACACCCGATCAGGTGTTTGATCACCCGCAATCTGAACGTTGTAAGCAATTTATGTCCAGTCATAACCATTGAGGCGATAACGATGAAGAGCTATAAAAAATTACTCTTAGTGGCAGCGGCGAGTTTGTCATTTGCAACGGCAAGTTTTGCCGTAGAAAAGCTTAAAATTGGTACTGAGGGTGCTTATCCTCCGTTTAACCTGATTGACTCCAACGGTGAAGTGGTTGGTTTTGATTTGGATATTGCTAAAGCGCTCTGTGAGAAAATGAAAGTCGAGTGCAGCGTAGTGACTTCAGATTGGGATGGCATTATTCCGGCACTGAATGCGAAGAAGTTTGATTTCTTAGCCGCTTCAATGTCAATCACTGAAGAGCGTTTGCAAGCCGTTGATTTTACCGAGCCCTACTACACCAACGGTCTGCAGTTTATTGCGCCTAAGAGCAGCAATTTTGTTGTGGATAAGACCAGCCTGAAGGGTAAGGTCATTGGTGCGCAGCGCGCTACTATTGCTGGTAACTGGTTAGAAGATAACTACGGTAAAGCCGTGGATATCAAACTCTATGATACCAACGAAAATGCTTACTTAGATTTAGCTTCAGGCCGTTTAGATGGTGTGTTAGCGGATAAATTTGTGAACTGGGAATGGCTGAAAAGCGATGCCGGTGCGGATTATGAATTTAAAGGCGAGCCAGTGTTTGATAACGATAAGATCGGTATTGCACTGCGTAAAGGCAACAATGAACTGCGTGAGCGCTTAAACACTGCACTGAAAGAAATTGTTGAAGACGGCACTTATAAAGCCATCAACGATAAGTATTTCCCATTTGATGTGTATTAATTTTTAAGATCGTGCAGTAAGCAGCCGCCACTTTGTTGTGGCGGTTTTACTTTGCGAACCACACAAGTATTTCTGATGAACTTCGAACTTTATGGTTTTGGTCCAGCACTGCTAGCGGGTGCTTGGATGACAATACAACTGGCGGTGTGCGCATTGGCTTTAGGCCTGTGTTTAGGCCTAGCTGGTGCCTTAGCAAAAACGTCTCCCTATCGTGCTTTGCGTTTGCTGGGCGACGCTTACTCAACCATGGTGCGTGGTGTACCTGAGTTGTTGTGGGTGTTGTTGATTTACTACGGCTCGGTGGGCTTTGTGCGTGAGTTGGGTGAGGCGCTTGGCTACCCAGAACTGGAACTCAGTGCTTTTTCTGCCGGTGTCCTAGCTTTAGGCTTATGTTTTGGTGCTTATGCCACTGAAGTGTTTCGCGGTGCTTTATTAGCCATTCCGCGCGGCCATCGTGAAGCAGGTTTAGCCTTGGGTTTATCGCGCCCGCGCATTTTATTGCGACTGGTCTTGCCGCAAATGTGGCGTATTGCAATTCCAGGCTTGGGTAATCTGTTTATGATTTTGATGAAAGATACTGCCTTGGTCTCAGTTGTGGGCTTAAATGAGGTGATGCGCAGCGCACAAGTGGCAGTGACTTCATCGAAGCAGCCGTTCACCTTCTTTATGGTGGCCGCTTGCATTTATTTGACGCTGACTGTGATCAGTATGCTGATTTTGCATCTCTTTGAAAAACGCGCCAACCGTGGCTTTACCAGGAGCGCAGCATGAATTGGGATGTGATTATTAAGTGGTTACCCAAGCTGCTTGAAGGTGCCTATTTAACCTTAGAGTTGGTGGGTATCGCGGTGGTGGTGGGTCTGCTCTTTGCTATTCCGTTAGGTATGGCTCGCTCGTCACGCCATTGGTATGTGCGCGCGGTGCCCTTTAGCTATATTTTCTTTTTCCGTGGCACGCCATTATTACTGCAATTGTTTTTGGTGTATTACGGTTTAGCGCAATTTGATGCGGTGCGTCAGGGGCCATTATGGCCGTATTTACGTGACCCATACTGGTGTGCGCTGATTGCCATGACCATGCACACAGCCGCCTATATTGCGGAAATTATCCGTGGTGCGATTCAAGCGGTACCGCCCGGTGAAATTGAAGCGGCACGTTCTTTGGGCATGACGCGTGCGCAAACCATGCGGCATATTATTTTACCGCGGGCCGCGCGTATTGGTTTACCAGCCTACAGTAATGAAGTGATTTTGATGCTTAAAGCCAGCTCCTTGGCCAGTACCATCACCTTGCTGGAGCTGACGGGGATGGCGCGTACTATTATTGCGCGTACCTATTTACCGGTGGAAATCTTCTTTGCTGCGGGTTTGTTCTATCTGCTGATGACCTTTATCTTAGTGCAGATCTTTCGTTGGCTTGAACGTGTCTTGCGCGTGGATGCGTTGCAGGGTCGCTAGGTGGGTGGTCTCAATGCGCCAATCCTGAGTGGTGCGGCGTTAGCTGAACGATTTTCAGCGCTGGATGCTTTTCTGTGCGCACAGCAGAGTATCTGGCGCGAAAAGCCCTTTACCCGGCAGCAGCTCAACTGGGAAACGGATTACCCTGAGTTGGCAGCTTGGCTACGTACGCGCAGCTTGGCCGATGCTGAAGCCTGTCATAACAGCGCGCATACTTTGACTGCGCCACAACCCTTTATGGATTGGGCGCAGCAAGCTGAGCAACTGTGCAGTCTGGGTGCTTTTCATGCTACTGATCTGGCTGAGCGGCCACTGCGCATGCAAAGTGGTATTGCGCAGCGTAAGTGGCAGCAAATTGCCGCCTTTGCCGGTGCAGTGCAGGGCAGCGCGCAGCAGTTACTACGTCAGCCCCAGCATTGGCTGGACTGGTGTGCAGGTAAAGGGCATTTAGGACGTTATCTGGCGTGGCCGGATGCGCAGCTTGAGAGCTTAGAGTTTGATGCTCAATTGATCAGCAGTGCTCAGGCTATCAGCGAAAAATATCTTCCCCAAGCCCAACATACTTTATGTGATGTCATGAGTCCTGCTAGCGTTGCGCCTTTGCTGCGCAGCGATACTGTGGTGGCTTTGCATGCCTGCGGTGATTTGCATACCCATTTGCTGCGTCAGGTCAGCGCACAACCAACAGCCGCTTTGGCATTGGCACCCTGTTGTTATAACCGTACGCAAGCTGAGTGCTATCAACCGCTGTCCAATGCTGGGCGAGCGTCACAGTTGCAATTGGACCGTGATGATTTAAGTTTGCCACTCACCGCCACAGTCACTGCGACGACTCGTGAGCGGCGTTTGCGTGATCAGTCGATGGCCTGGCGTTTAGCCTTTGATATTTTGCAGCGCAGATTGCGTGGGCTGGATGAGTACTTACCCACACCTTCATTGTCGGCGACTTGGTTTAATAAGTCCTTCGCGCAGTGGTGTCAGGATGTGGCTGCGCTAAAAGAATTACCTCAGGTACCTGAGCAAGACTGGGCGCAATTAGAAGCGCAAGGTTGGCAGCGTTTAGCGCAGGTGCGTAACTTAGAATTGGTGCGCGGGTTGTTTCGTCGGCCACTGGAATTATGGCTGGTGCTGGATCAGGCGTTATTTTTACAAGAACAAGGTTTTATTGTTGAATTAGGCGAGTTTTGTGCAGCAGAGCTCACACCGCGTAATCTTTTATTATTGGCGCAGCGCGGCTGAAAAAACAGCTAAACATTGATGCCCTCTAGGTTATAGACGACTTTAGTGATGTGAGCTAACTGCTTGAATTGACTCAAGTTAAATATATTTGAAGAAAGGCTTTACAAGGCACTTCGAATCTATATAATAGCCGCCATTGCCGGTATAGCTCAGTTGGTAGAGCAACTGACTTGTAATCAGTAGGTCCCGAGTTCGACTCTTGGTGCCGGCACCAAATAAAGAAAGCCTCGTAGAAATACGGGGCTTTTTTGTATCTGCAGTTTGCTTTATCCGTACCATGGATTCTGTTTTAGAATCGTACTGTACGCGACAAAATCTATCATTCCCCGCATCATTTATCGTCGTTTAGCTCTTCGTATAACGCTGCATTCAATCATTGATTCTGCGCATTTTTGCCTGTCTAAAACCTTAAAGAGCTTCTCCGTTCTGCAAAATTGCACAGCTGATCTGCATGTGCAGTTGCTTGTAAATGACACGTTCGGTTTTTAGACTCGAGTTAACCCTTAGAGAAGATTAAGGGGCCTATTTCAAAAATAATATTAATAATAGGGACTCTCATCATGCTGCTACTCAGCTATCTTGGCCTGCTTGCCGGGCTGTCACTTTTGGTTATTATGACCATGCGCGGGATGAGTATTATTGTCTCGGCTATTATCTGTGCGGTTGTGGTTGCTGTAACCAGTGAAATGAATTTGGGCGAGGCCATGCTCAAGTATTATATGAATGGCTTCACTGGCTTCTTTACTACCTGGTTTCCAGCGCTGTTACTCGGTGCTATTTTTGGTCGTTTAATGGATGACAGTGGTGCGGCATTGGCTATTGCCAATAAATCTAAAGCAGTACTGGGGCCGCAACGTGCCATTATGGCGGTGGTGGGTGCGGGTGCCATTTTGACTTACGGTGGTGTGAGTGTTTTTGTGGTGGGTTTTACCTTGTACCCCATTGCGTTTGAGCTGTTTCGCAGCGCGAACATTGCGCACCGTTTTATTCCAGCAGCGATTATTTTCGGTTCGATTTCCTTCACTATGGTGTCACCGGGCTCTCCGGAAATTCAAAACTTAATTCCCACCACTTACTTTGGTACCACGGCGACCGCTGGTGGTGTGATTGGTGTGTTGATGGCCTTGCTGATTATGCTGGCTGGTGGTTATGCCTTGAAATATATGGCCAATCGCGCTGCAGCAAACGGCGAAGGGTTTGATTTACCAGAAGATTATGGCCAGGTCACTGTGAGCAAAGAGTCACTGGTGGGCTTTGCCAGCGCCATTGTGCCACTGGTGGTTTTGGTCGTTGGTTTTAACGTTCTCAGTAACTATATTAGTGTGATTGAAGCCTTACTGTCAGGTATGTTGGCAAGTTTGTTGATCGGTTACCTGCTGTTTTATAAAACCATCGAATCACCCGGCAAAATGATCAGTGTGGGCAGTGAAAACGCCTTAATTGCGATCTCGAACACCTGTGCCGTAGTGGGCTTTGGTGCGGTCGCAGCGAAATCACCTGCTTTTGCCAATATCGTCGCCTTTTTAACGGATATGCCGGGTCTGGAATACGCAGGACTGGCGGTGGCTGTGACTGTGATTGCTGGCATCACCGGCTCTGCTTCGGGTGGTCTAGGCATTGCCTTACCGATTTTGGCACCCATTTACCAAGGTATGGGTTTAGATAATGGTGCGATGCACCGTATTTCTTCGATTGCTTCAGGCGGGTTAGATTCGCTACCGCATAATGGTTATGTGGTGACCACTATCCGTGCCATCTGTAAAGAGACTCATCAGCGCGCTTATCCTGCCGCCTTTGTGGTAAGTGTGTTGATTCCTTTGCCGGTTCTGGCGATTACTGTGGTGTTGTATAGCATCTTTGCCTAGTCTCACTAAGATGGGTGCATAAGCCCAAGTCTGCATATTGAGCTGAGTGATTCAGTTAAATATGCAGACTTGGGCTTTTTTGTGCTTTTTTATTCATTGTTAGGTCCTTTTGGCTGGTACAGTTCTTTTCTATTGATTTTGTTAAAGCGTTTGTTGAGATTGAGTTTATGCGTCGATTATTGAGCTTGTACGTCAGTGTTTTAATCCTATCCTGTGTCACAACTGTTGCTGCTGAGCCTGTTGCTGAAGGCGAGCGTGAACGGGTTGGCTTGGTGTTATCAGGCGGTGCTGCACGTGGCTTAACGCATATTGGTGTACTCAAATCTTTAGAAGAACAGGGTGTCATGATTGATGCCATCGCTGGAACCAGTATGGGTGCCGTAGTGGGTGGTTTATATGCTGCTGGTTATACGGTGGCTGAATTGGAGCAACTCGCTACTGAGCTTGATTGGCAGCAAGCTTTGTCGGATGCGCCACCACGTGAAGATATTCCCTTTCGCCGCAAGCAAGATGATCGTGATTTTTTGGTGAAACAAAAACTCAGCTTTCGTGATGATGGCAGCTTGGGTTTACCCTTAGGTGTATTGCAAGGGCAAAACTTAGCGCTGTTATTAGAGAAGTTGTTTGCCCGCGCTGGTGCCGTGGAAGACTTTGATCAACTGCCGATTCCCTTTCGAGCGGTGGCCGCAGATCTTGCTACCGGTGAAGCTGTGGTCTTCTCCGAAGGGCACTTGGCGTTAGCCGTGCGCGCCAGTATGTCGATTCCTGCCGTGTTAACCCCAGTGGAAATTGATGGGCGCTTGTTAGTGGATGGTGGTATTTCTAATAATATTCCAGTAGATATCGCGCGGCAGATGGGCGTGGATCGCCTCATTGTGGTCGATATCGGCTCACCTTTAGCGCCAACTGAGTCTTTGCAAACCGTATTTCATATTTTAAATCAGTCTGTGGCTTTACTGACACGGCGTAACTCTGAAGCGCAATTGGCTACTTTGCAGGCGCAGGATATTTTAGTGCAACCGCCCTTAGCGGGTTTTGGTGTGACTGATTTTGCGCGAGCCCAAGATATGATCGATACCGGCTACCGCGCTACGCAGAGTTTGCAATGGCGTTTGGCGGATGTCGCGCAGCCTTTACCTGAGCAGAAAAAAATTGCCAGCAACACTAAAAAAATGAAGAAAGCACCGCTGATCACCTCAATTAAGGTGCGCAACACTTCAAAAGTGGGTGACGAGGTGATTCGCTATTATATCCGTCAGCCGCTTAATGAGCCGCTTGATATTGAAAAGCTGCAAAAGGATATGGGCACGCTCTACGGCTTGGAATATTTTGAGCGGGTTGAGTACCGCTTACAGCCGCAAAAAGGTGGTAATGCTTTGATCATCCGTGCCACTGACAAGCGCAGCGGTACTGATTACCTGCGTTTGGGGCTGAATCTATCCGATGATTTGCGTGGCGATAGCGTATTTAACATTGGTGCGAGTTTTCGCATGAACGGTATTAATCGTCTAGGTGCGGAATGGCTGAGCCGGGTGCAGTTGGGTGATCATCAAGAACTCTATACTGAGTTTTATCAGCCACTGGATGTGGGCTCACGCTATTTTGTGTCGCCATGGCTGCATGGTGAAGTGAGTAATATTAAGTTTGCCGAAGACAGTGATCCGATTGCTGAATATCGCCTGCAGCGTGTGCGCTATGGTTTTAATCTCGGGCGGCAAATCTCCACTAATGCGGAAATTCGTTTTGGTCTAGGTTCGGGCTGGGGCAACGCCGATGTGCGTATTGGTGAACGAGACTTGCCTGATTTCAGTTTTAAAGAAGGCTATTACCAACTGCAATATGCTTTTGATAGTTTAGATAACGTGAACTTCCCGCGCAGTGGTGAGGAGTTACGTATCTCGGCCGTGCAGCATGCCACTGAATTGGGCTCTGATGAGCGCTATCGGCAGTGGTTAGTGGAGTTAAATAAGCCGCTAAACTGGGGCGCGAATACAGTGGTTTTTGGTGGGCGTTATGCGCGTACTCTGGATGCTGAGCAAGTGGTAACTTCCAGTTATCAAATGGGCGGTGCGCAACAGTTATCAGGCTATCGTGAGAATGCTTTAGCTGGGCAAAACGTCAGTATTGGTCGCTTTATTTATTATCGCCAATTAACGCCTATCAGCAGTTTTTCCTTAGGCTTACCTGTGTATGCAGGGATGTCTTTAGAGCGAGGGCGGGTGTGGAATCAGTCTGATAATCTAGACAGTGGCTATATTAATGCCATGAGTGTCTTTGTTGCAGTGGATACGCCCTTGGGGCCACTTAATTTTAGTTATGGCATTAATGATAACTCTGAAAGTGCGCTGTATTTGAATTTAGGACGGGGCTTTTAAAGTGCAGGTTAAAAGTGTTGCTAGTTGGCGCCGGACATCGAGCTGAATGTGCGGCGCTGCAGTACAAGTGATTAGTCTTCTAAAGTATCGTCTGTTTCATCAGCAAAATCATCTTCATCATCACTTGGCTCAAGCAGTTGTAGCCAGTTGGCTAAAACATAGTGTGCTTCTTCAATACCAATGCGTTTGGTGGACGAGAACAGCTGAATGCTCGCGGTATCGCCCCATTTTTGCTGAATATCTTTTTGGGTTTTTAATAATGCTGCTTTACCTGCGCCAAAGGTCAGTTTGTCAGCTTTGGTCAGCAGAATATGCATCGGCATTTGGTTGGCTGCGGCCCAGTCGAGCATTAAACAGTCAAAAGGGGTCAGTGGATGGCGAATATCCATCATCAAGACGAGACCCATTAGACTGTTGCGGCTACCTAGGTAGGCTTCGAGGTGACGCTGCCAGTGTAACTTCAGTGGAATCGGTACTTTGGCGTAACCGTAACCGGGTAAGTCAACTAAGCGGTGTTCTTCGTCAAGCGAGAAGAAGTTAAGCAGTTGTGTGCGACCGGGTGTTTTTGAGGTGCGAGCAATGCCAGCACGGGTCAATGTGTTGAGTGCGCTGGATTTGCCTGCATTGGAGCGCCCAGCGAAGGCAACTTCATAGCCTTCATCGACAGGACATTGCTCAACACGGGCCGCGCTGGTCAGAAAGCTGGCTTGTTGGCACAGGCCGATAATGGGGTTTTTAGGCTGCATAGGTTATCCAAGTAAAAAAGTGCTACAAGAGGTTCGTTTCCGTTTTGGTCTGGGCAGTATATAATGCCTAAGATTATATGTGCGCATTGCTGTCGATCTATCTGCAAAAGGTTGTCTGTGTGGCAGATTATGGTAATGTTCGCATAATTTATAAGTGTCAGATTGATTAAATTGCTTGAATAATTGTATCAGTCTGGGAAAAATAATTTTTAGCCGTAGTTGGAAGAGCTGATGAACAAACTAGTTGTAAGTCTGTTGTTGACCTTGGGCATCAGTGGTTTAGCCCATGCCGCGGGAGATGCTGCTGCAGGTCAGGGTAAAGTTGCAATGTGTTCTGCCTGTCACAATGCTGATGGTAATAGCATGTTGCCGAACTTCCCAAAGCTCGCCGGTCAAGGCCAGCGTTATTTGCTCAAGCAAATGCATGATATTAAATCTAACACCCGTCCTGTGATTGAAATGACAGGCATGTTGGATGCTATGACCGAACAAGATTTAAAAGATATCGCTGCCTGGTACTCAAGCCAAAAAGCAACAACAGGCGCCGCAGATCCTGAATTAGTTGCGCGCGGTGAGCAGTTGTTCCGTGGCGGTAAGATTGAAGAAGGTTTACCTGCATGTACAGGTTGCCACTCACCTAATGGTGCGGGCCTTGATCTGGCAATCTTCCCTAAGCTCAGCGGTCAACATGCTGCCTACACTGAAAAGCAATTGACAGAGTTCCGCGAAGGCATTCGTAACAACGATGGTGATGCGATGATTATGCGCACAATCGCTGGACGCCTCAGCAACAAAGATATCAAAGCTTTAGCAAGTTACATCCAAGGCTTGAACTGATAGCTTAGTTTAGTTAAAAACCGCCCAGTAGTTGATCTGCTCGGCGGTTTTTTTATGCCTAAAATTCAGCGCCACTGCGCAATACAATAAGAAATGCGGTGTTGTAAAGATCAGTGGGTCACAAAAGGATTGAACAAGACTATGCTGTCAATATGCATACATTTGCGGGTTGATTTTGGGAGCATATTATTGTGAACGTAATAGATCGGCGCGAGGCATTAGCAATAGTGCCGTTATTTCGCTTGGGTTTTCGACCCTTCTTCTTACTAGGCAGTCTGCTGGCGATGCTGGCTATTCCTGTATGGATTATGGCGCTCAATGGCTGGTTTACTGAGTGGCAGCCTACTGGCGGTTGGTTGGCTTGGCATCGCCATGAATTATTATTTGGTTTTGCTGGGGCCATTATTGCTGGGTTTTTGCTTACGGCGGTGCAAGCCTGGACGGGGGTGCCAGGTCTGTCAGGCAAACCTTTGATGGCGTTAACGGCACTGTGGCTGGCTGCGCGCGTGGCTTGGCTGGTGGGTGCACCGCTTTGGTGGGTGCTACTGCTCGATGTTTTGTTTTTGCCGCTGGTGGCTGCACAAATGGCGCGCAGTGTTTGGCCGGTACGCCAAGTGCGTAACTATCCGTTGGTCGTGATATTGGCACTATTGGCGATAGCTAATGCGGTGACTTTGTATGGCGTAGCGACGGAAAACGATGTGCTGCAGCGTCAAGCGACTGTGGGTGGCGTGTGGTTTGTAGCCGCTATCATGAGCATGATTGGCGGGCGTGTTATTCCGTTCTTTACGCAGCGCGGCTTGCTGCGTAAAGAGGGCGTGGTGGCCTGGCCCAAGCTGGATTGGGCGCTGCTAACTGGTACAGCATTATTATCAATTACCCTGTTGCAAGGCTGGGCATTACAGGCGCAACCACTAGTGGGCGGTGCATTTGCGCTGCTGGGCTTGGGCCACTTGATCCGTTTAGTACGCTGGTACGACTCAGGTATATGGCGTGTGCCCTTATTGTGGTCGTTGCACTTGGCGTACGCTTGGTTAACTGTGGCCTGTTTTGCAATGGCTTTGTGGCATCTGGCTGTTTTGGCCAATATGAGCTTGGCTGTCCATGCGCTAACAGTGGGTGCGATGGGTGGCTTAATTTTAGCAATGATTGCCCGTGTCACATTGGGACATACTGGACGACCTTTGCAGCCGCCAAAGTCGATAACTTGGGCATTTGTTTTATTAAATTGTGGAGCGCTGGCGCGAGTCATACTAGCCGATTGGGCTTATTTGCCTGGGCTGTGGATTGCTGCAGTGTGCTGGGGTCTGGGTTTTGCTATTTATGTCTATGGTTATGCCCCTATGCTTTGGCGTGCGCGCGTCGATGGACACCCGGGCTAGAGCGCTTTTTTGCTGATTTATGCTGGTTAAAGCCACCTTCGGGTGGTTTTTTTATGCATGTTTTTTGAGGTTGTTGTAAGGTGAGCGGCTACTGAGTCGAGGCCTAGAGCGAATCTTTTAAGCTGCTAGGAAAATCGACCTTAGTATAGCTGCTAAAATATCTTATAGGCCTAGAATGCTATACAAAGCAGTCAAAATCTCTGCAGTGTCGTCAAGAGCATTTAATGCCTCAGCTCACACGCAGAAAAGCCTATATAATTTAGTCTTTTAGCAGAAATACTATTTAAAAAACAACTCTTTACAGGTGGTTGCATGAGTACTGATTTAAGTAAGTTTATTCGTAATAAAGCACTGTTAGACAAAGTTGTTACCGCACAAGAAGCAGCCACATGGATTGAAGATGGCATGACTTTGGGTATGAGTGGTTTCACCTTGTTTGGTGAACCCAAGTTATTTCCAAAAGCTTTAGCTGAGCGCGGTCACAAAGAAAAATTCAAAGTTAACCTGTTCACTGGTGCTTCAATGGGCCCAGCAGCTGACCAGTCTATGGCTGAAGCTGACATCATTAACTTGCGTGTGCCTTACCAAGGTAACGCCGTGCAGCGTAAAAAAATTAACGCTGGCGAGATCTTCTATATCGACCAGCACTTATCGCATATGGCTGAGTCTATTCGTCAGGGCACTTATCCTGCGATTGATTACGCAATTATCGAAGCAGCAGCAATCACTGAAGATGGCGACATCATTCCTACGGGTTCTGTGGGTAATTCACCCATCTTCTTGCAAACTGCTAAGCACGTCATCATTGAACTGAACACCAGCGCACCGGCTGAATACGAAGGTATGCACGATATTTACATCCCTGAGCCAGCGGGTGAAAATACACGTGAAGCCATTCCAGTCTTTGAAGTGAGCAAGCGCATTGGTACGCCGGGTATGAAAGTTGATCCTGCGAAAATTCGCGGCATCATTATTTCTAACGAAGCAGATATTCCATCACCACTGTTTGAACCTAACGAAGAAACTCAGCAAATTGCTAATAACTTGCTGTCATTCTTAGGTGAAGAAGTGAAGCAGGGTCGTTTAACTGAAAGCCTTGCGCCGCTGCAATCGGGCGTAGGTTCAGTAGCTAACGCTGTACTCAATGGCATGAAAACCTCAGGTTTTAAAGACATCGTAGTTGCCTCTGAAGTCTTGCAGGATGGCGTATTTGACCTGATTGATGCTGGCGTTGTGAAGTTCGCAGCAGGTACAGCACTGTCGCTGTCGGCTAAGCGTGTCGCAACCTTGGGTAAAGACCTTGCCAAGTACAAAGATAAAATTATCTTCCGTCCACAAGAAATCTCTAACCACCCTGAAGTGATTCGTCGCTTAGGTATCATTTCGTTCAACACGGCGTTAGAAGCTGACATTTACGGTAACGTAAACTCTACGCACGTTGGCGGCACGCATATGATGAACGGTATCGGTGGTTCAGGTGACTTCGCACGTAACGCTCGCATCACGATTTTCGTGACGCAGTCGACTGCTAAAGGTGGAAACATCTCAGCAATCGTGCCTTTCGTCGCCCACGTTGACCACACTAACCACGATGTGGATGTGTTGATCACTGAGCAAGGTTATGCAGACATCCGTGGTTTAGCGCCAACTCAGGCGGCAGAGCTGATTATCGAAAACTGCATGCACCCAGACTACAAGCAGCAAGCGCGTGATTACTTAGCAGAAGCTAAAACACGTGGTGGCCAGACTCCGCACATCTTGGAAAAAGCCTTCTCATGGCACACCAACTTGGCGAAAAACGGTACCATGTTAATGAAATAAGCTAAGACTAGAGGGGGTGTCTCCACGCGGACGCTCCTGAGTTGCAGTTTATTAAAATGAAAAAGGCAGATACTTTAGCGGTATCTGCCTTTTTTATGTGCTGGTGAGCCGAGTTTAAGAGACATCAATCAAGGGTATGCTCAGTTTCTCCAGCAGTTGTGCTTGTGCGTTATTGACGCTTTCGTCTGCTACGGGTTGTAAGTGTTGGTAGCTGCCATCACTTTGCAGTAACCACGCGTGGGTGTTGTCATCTAAATAGCTTTCGAGTTCTTTTTTAACTCGAGCAATCATCTTTTTGTTTTCAATGGGGAAGCAGGTTTCGATACGTTTATCGAGATTGCGCTCCATCCAGTCGGCACTGGAGAGCAGCAATTGCTCATCACCTGAGCTATTGAGAAAATAGAATACGCGACTGTGCTCCAGCAGTTGGCCGATAATTGAGCGCACTTGAATATTGTGTGACACGCCAGCGATACCGGGACGTAAGCAGCACATACCGCGCACAATAAGATCAATTTTTACGCCTGCTTGACTGGCCTTGTACAGCGCTTTAATCATGCGAGCATCAGTCAGCGCATTGACCTTAATGATAATGCGAGCATCTAAACCTTCAGCAGCATGGCTGGCTTCGCGAGCAATTAAATCCAGTAAGGTTTTGCGCAAGGTAAAAGGCGCATGAAAGAGTTTTTTCATACGTAAAGTTTTACCCATACCAATCAGTTGGCTAAACAGCTTGGACACATCTTCACACAGGTCTGGATCAGCGGTGAGCAAGCTGTAGTCAGTATATAAACGTGCGTTGCCAGCATGGTAGTTGCCGGTGCCAAGGTGGGCATAGCGGACGAAATTACCGTTTTCACGGCGCAAAATTGAAACGATTTTAGCGTGAGTTTTAAAGCCTACCACGCCGTAAATCACTACCGCGCCAGCTGCTTGCAGGCGGCCGGCAAGCGCTAAGTTCGATTCTTCATCAAAGCGTGCGCGCAGTTCAATCACTACAGTGACTTCTTTGCCATTACGTGCGGCATCCACCAGCGCATCAACGATTTCCGAGTTAGCTCCAGCACGATATAAGGTTTGCTTAATAGCCACGACGTTCGGGTCTTTGGCAGCACGGCGTAGCAAGTCAATCACCGGGGTAAAAGACTCAAAGGGGTGGTAAAGCAAAATATCGCTTTTGCTGATGGCTTGGAAAATATTTTCGCTGTTTTGTAACGCTTTTGGGATTGCTGGGGTAAAAGGTGCAAATTGTAAGTGTGGATGACTCTCTAGGCCGGTGACACTGAATAAGCGGGTTAGGTTGACTGGGCCGTTGACTTGGTAAAGTTCAGCGGTCGATAAGCCAAACTGATTGAGTAGAAAATCCACCAAGTGCGCAGGGCACGTATCCGCCACTTCAAGGCGTACCGCATCACCAAAGCGTCGAGAGTACAGCTCTCCACGTAAGGCACGGGCTAAGTCTTCGACATCTTCAGCGTCCACCGATAAGTCAGCGTTACGCGTCAATCTAAATTGATAGCAGCCTTTAACGCTCATGCCGTGAAATAAATCATCGGCGTGCGCATGAATCATGGAGGATAAAAACACATAATTAACGCCCGGCCCGCCAACCTCTTCCGGAACTTGAATAATGCGCGGCAATAAGCGCGGTGCTGGCAAAATAGCTAAACCTGAGTCGCGACCAAAGGCATCGATACCTTCAAGTTCAACGATAAAATTCAGGCTTTTATTGACCAGCAGCGGAAAAGGGTGGGTGGGGTCCAGACCAATGGGGGTAATAATGGGTGCAATTTCTTCTTCGAAATAAGCTTTAACCCAAGCTTTGATTTTACTGGTCCACTTGCGCCGACGAATGAAGCGGATATCTTGCTGCGCCAATTGTGGCAGTAAAATGTCATTGAGAATTTGATACTGACGATCAACTTGCTCATGCACCAATTCCGCTATTCTGGCTAAGGCTTGATGCGGTTGTAAGCCGTCAGCGTCTGCTTGTTCGCGGGCAAAGGTGATTTGTTTTTTCAGTCCAGCAACACGAATTTCAAAAAACTCATCTAAGTTGCTCGAGAAAATTAATAAAAACTTGAGGCGCTCCAGCAAGGGCGTGGATTCATCCAGCGCCTGCTCAAGCACGCGAATATTAAATTGCAGCTGTGATAATTCACGATGAATATACAGGCTGCTGTCATCAAGATTGGTAAGCGGCGCTAGCGCAGCGCAGGACTCATCAGGTGTTAGCGTATTCGATACTGCTGCGACAGTCTCAGCTGTTTCAGTAGTGTGCTCAGCTGTCTGTGCTGGATGAATCGGTCCTGCGTTGCTCATAGACTCTCCGTTATAAGTTAAGCGCCTTGTTTGAGTTGTTTTGCAGCGTGTACGGCGAAGTAGGTCAGAATACCGTCTGCGCCGGCACGTTTAAATGCCACTAAGGACTCCATAATCACTGCTTCGCTGAGCCAGCCGTTTTGAATCGCGGCCATATGCATGGCGTACTCACCGCTGACTTGGTAGACAAAAGTCGGTGCTTTAAATTCGTCTTTTACGCGGTGCAAAATATCCAAGTAAGGCATGCCTGGTTTGACCATTACCATGTCCGCGCCTTCAGTGAGGTCAGTGGCGACTTCATGTAGGGCTTCATTGCTGTTGGCGGGGTCCATTTGGTAGGTGGACTTGTTGGCTTTACCCAAGTTGGCTGCTGAGCCAACAGCATCACGGAATGGGCCGTAATAGGCGCTGGCGTATTTAGCCGAGTACGCCATGATGCGCACGTTGGTGTGACCGGCCAGCTCTAGCGCTTCACGCATAGCTTGAATACGACCGTCCATCATGTCAGATGGGGCAACGATTTGCGCACCGGCATCCGCGTGTGAGAGCGCTTGGCGCACGAGAGCGTCAACAGTCTCTTCGTTCATCACGTAGTTGTCATCGTCAAGAATACCGTCCTGGCCATGAGTGGTGAATGGGTCAAGAGCCACATCACTGATGACGCCTAAATCTGGAAAACGCTCGCGCAGTGCGCGAATGGCACGTTGGGCAATTGCATTTGGATTCCATGCTTCAGCAGCATCTAATGATTTTTTCTCTACGGGCGTGACAGGAAAGAGTGCTAAGGCTGGAATGCCTAATGCAACCCACTCTTCAGCTTCTTTGAGTAGTAAGTCGATGGATAAGCGCTCAACACCGGGCATGGAGGGCACTTCTTCTCTGCGATTGGTGCCGTCGAGCACAAACACGGGCAGAATTAGATCATCGACGCTCAATTGATTTTCGCGCACTAAACGACGTGAAAAGTCATCACGACGGTTGCGACGTAGTCGTGTAGCTGGGAAAACACGGTTGGCAGTATTGATGCTCACAGTAGCTCCTCATCCCGCAAATACGGGGTTGTGTAACAGGGTGTAGGCTAATAGTATGACGAAAAGATAGCATTATTGCCAAAGCGGCGTTATTTAAATGTTGCTGCTGGTGCTATTAGTTTGCGTACTGAGCAAAGATACCATTGAGCATGTTTTGTGAAAAACGCTGTTGCAACAGGTGTTTGCTCTGGTATTATTCACCCCCTGTTTTCGTGCGGTACTCGACAATGGTGTTGGGTGGCGGCGCGGTTATCTTGAGGAAACACCATGAAAGCCGATATTCATCCAAATTATGTTGCGATCAACGCTACGTGCAGCTGCGGTAACGTGATTGCTACGCGTTCTACCGTCGGTAAAGACATCAGCATTGATGTGTGCTCCGAGTGTCACCCGTTCTATACCGGTAAGCAAAAAGTGCTTGATGTAGGTGGTCGTATTGATCGCTTCAAACAGCGTTTTGCAGGTTTCGGCGCAACAAAATAATGAGCATTTAAATGACCTATGTAAAATCGGTCGTAGCAATGCTGAAAAAAGCGTCCTTTATGGGCGCTTTTTTTTTGCTGCTATCTACCCAGAGCTACGCAGCCACCTCGTTTTGCTCGATCAAGCCCATTACGGCAGAGTTTTCTGTTAAGCAAGTGATTGATGGCGATACTCTACGTTTGCACAATGGCCGCAGTGTACGTTTGATTGGCATTGATGCACCCGAGATGGGTGGGCGAGGTCGTACCGATCAGCCTTATGCGGTGCAAGCTAAACAACGTTTAAGCGCTTTAGTTAAAGCCAATAACAATAAAGTCAGTTTGCGCACGGGGCAGGAATCTAAAGATCGCTACGGTCGAGTGTTGGCTTATACCTATGATCGTCATGGTGCCAGCTTTGAGGAGCAATTGGTTGCTGCAGGCTTGGCTTTTCATGCTGTGATTGCCCCCAATATCGAACTAGCTGAGTGTTTGGTTCAGGCGGAAGAGCATGCGCGTACTGCACGCTTAGGCTTATGGAAACACGCCGCATATAAACCCGCGCAACAGATTAAAACAGGTGGCTTTACCTTGTTGCAGGGTCGAGTACAGAGCGTAGAGCGCAATGAAGGTGGTGTCTGGCTCGAGTTAGGTCACTCGGTAGCGGTTAATATTCCTAAAACTGCATTGCATAATTTTGATAACGAACTGTTTGAAGGTTGGGCAGGTCGCACGCTACAGACCCGCGGCTGGGTTGTGGATCGACAGGGGCAGCAGAGCAAATATGCACGCTGGCGCTTAACGGTCAGTCACCCAAGTATGTTGCAGCTTAAATAACAGCAATTCAGGCACTGTTCTGGCTGAGTATTTTAGGAGTTTTATAGCTTTCTGCGCAGACTAGGCCAGATGCGCTTGTGGCGTTTGTCGTTCTTGAGTATGCTCAGATGTCCTTCAATTCATTATAATAGTCAAGCGGGAACTGCCAATTATGTCTGACCTAAAAACTGCTGCTCTTGAATACCACGCCTCCCCGCGTCCTGGGAAATTAAGCGTTGAGCTCACTAAACCTACTGCAACTGCACGTGATTTGGCATTAGCATACAGCCCAGGTGTAGCTGAGCCGGTGCGTGAAATTGCCCGTGATCCAGAGTTGGCTTATAAATACACAGGTAAGGGTAACCTTGTAGCAGTTATTTCAGACGGTACTGCAATTTTAGGTTTGGGTAACTTAGGTCCCTTGGCTTCCAAGCCAGTTATGGAAGGTAAAGGCGTATTATTTAAGCGCTTTGCTGGTGTGGATGTTTTTGATATCGAAGTTGATGCTGAAAGCCCACAAGCCTTTATCGATACTGTTAAGCGTATTTCAATTACCTTTGGTGGTATTAACCTCGAAGATATTAAAGCGCCTGAGTGCTTTGAAATTGAGCGTGCGTTAATTGAGCAGTGCGATATCCCTGTATTCCATGACGATCAGCACGGTACTGCTATTGTAACGGCCGCAGGTATGTTGAATGCCTTAGAAATTGCCGGCAAAAAGCTTGAAGAAGCACGTATCGTTTGTCTGGGTGCCGGTGCAGCAGCAACTGCATGTATGAAGCTGTTGATCAGTATGGGTGCTAAAGTTGAGAACCTCTTTATGGTTGACCGTAAAGGCGTGATCCACTCGGGTCGTGATGACTTGAACCAGTACAAAGCCGTGTTTGCCCATGAAACAGAGTGCCGTACCTTAGCTGATGCAATGGACGGAGCGGATGTGTTTGTTGGTCTGTCAGGTGCTAACTTGCTCAGCGCTGAAAACTTGTTGCGCATGGCGCCAAACCCAGTGGTATTTGCGTGCTCCAATCCTGATCCTGAGATTGATCCAAAGCTGGCGCATGAAACACGCCCTGACGTGATTATGGCCACTGGCCGTTCAGACTATCCAAACCAAGTGAATAACGTACTGGGCTTCCCATTCATCTTCCGTGGTGCACTGGATGTACGTGCAACACGTATTAACGAAGAGATGAAAATTGCTGCGGTTCACGCATTACGTGATCTGGCTAAACTACCGGTATCTAACGCAGTATGTGATGCCTATGGTATTGACTGCCTTGAGTTTGGCCGTGAATACATTATTCCTAAGCCAATGGACCCACGCTTAATTACTTTGGTATCCGACGCTGTTGCTAAAGCTGCAATTGAAACCGGCGTGGCGACACTGCCGTATCCTAAGCACTACCCACTGACCTCAGTGAATGAAGTGTTTGACGGTTAAGTTGCAATCGATAATAAAAAACCCGCTTTAAGCGGGTTTTTTATTATCTGCAATACAGAGTTAAAAGAGATCGATGGGTGCTATTTCTGATTGATCAAAGTAATTACTGCCCGGTACATCCCAGCTGTTTTCAAACTCATCCATGGTAGGTGGTGCATCTTCGCTTTTAAATAGCTCAAAATAGGCATTGGGCGTTCCGGGGCGAGCAATACGACCGGTGACGGGGTCAATGCGTAATGTCATCATGCCGGAAGGCTCTTTCATGGTGTGCATGGGCTTATCTTTGAGGGCGTAAGCCATATAGTCAATCCAGATGGGCAGGGCAATAGTCCCGCCGTACTCATTGCGACCGAGGCTGGTGGGCTGATCAAAACCTGCCCAAACGCTGGTGACTACATCGCTGTTATAACCAGCAAACCAGCTGTCTTTTGAGTCGTTGGTGGTACCGGTTTTACCAGCTAAATCTGTACGGTTTAAGCTCAGGGCACGACGCCCAGTACCGCGCGTAATTACATCCTTGAGCATGCTGGTCATAATATATGCCGTACGTTCATCAATAATACGCGCGGCTTCCAGTTGTGGCTCAAGCTCGCTACCGGCAAGAATTTGTTCTTCAGTAATGCTTTGCGCGCGCTCACGTTTACCCGCAGGTGTCAGTGCAGGATTGGCTAGAAAGATGGTTTGGCCGTCACGGTTTTCAATACGCTCGATTAAATAAGGCGTCACTTTGAAGCCGCCATTGGCAAAAGTTGTCCAGCCTGTGGTGACTTCTAATGGCGTCAGTGTTGCCGTGCCTAAAGCCAGAGACAAATTACGTGGCAAGTCATCAGCATTAAAACCAAATTGACTGATGTAGTTGTGTGCGTATTGCATCCCAATATCTTGCAGCAAACGAATCGAAACGATATTGCGTGAGCGGTATAAACCTTCACGTACTCGAATGGGGCCAAGAAACGTATTGGTATCATTTTTCGGGCGCCAGATATCTTTCATGCCTGGTTCAAACACTTCCAGCGGCTCATCAGCCACCAAGGTTGCTGCGGTGTAGCCCGCATCTAAAGCAGCGCTGTAGATAAAAGGTTTAAAACTTGAACCCGGTTGGCGCTTGGCTTGAATAGCACGGTTATAGTTACTTTGCTCAAATGACAGGCCGCCCACTAAGGCGCGTATTGCACCGTTATTAGGGTCCAGTGAAACTAATGCGGCCTGTGCCTTAGGAATTTGCGAAAAGCCCAGGGAGTTATCGGCTTGACGACGTACACGCACCATATCGCCTACTTGTACAATATCCGCAGGGCGTCGTGGTGCAGCACCCATGCTACGGTTATTAATAAAGGGGCGTGCCCAGCGCATGCTTTGCCAAGTCACTGGTTCTTCTTCGCCATTGGCTAAGAGTACCGTGATGCCACCGTCTTGCACTTGGGTCACTATGGCAGGTAAAAATTGAGTAATGGTGCGTGCTTTAGCAAGGGCTTCTGGCCACTGCGCTTGAGCAATGGCGGTTTGTTCTGGTTTGCGATAACCGTGACGTTGGTCGTAATTCACGAGCCCCGTTTGCACGGCTTGATTAGCTTGGATTTGTAAGTCTGCAGGTACTGTAGTGGTGACGCTATAGCCGTCAGTATAAGCCTGTCCACCAAACTTGCCCACCATCTCAGCGCGAGCCATTTCTGCTACATAAGGGGCGTAGATGTCGGGGGCGGAAATATGCAGGCGCGCAGTCAGCGGTTCTGCAATTGCATCTTGATAGGCTTGCTCGGAAATGCGCCCCAGTTTTAGCATGCGGCCTAAAATCCAGTTGCGACGTTCCATACTGCGTGTTGGGTTGGCGATGGGGTTAAAGCGCGATGGTGCTTTGGGTAATCCGGCAATCATCGCCATTTCTGCTAAGCTGATTTCATTGATGGATTTGCCGTAGTAGACCTGCGAAGCCGCTTCAATTCCGTAGGCGCGATTGCCGAGGTATATTTTGTTAATATAAAGCTCTAGAATCTCATCTTTAGTTAATTCACGCTCAATCTGTAACGCCAAGAGAATTTCATTGGCTTTGCGGGAAAAGCTACGCTCACTGGAGAGGAAATAGTTCTTGGCCACTTGCATGGTGATGGTGCTACCACCGGTCTGAATGCGGCCTGTTTTGAGGATTTGCGCAGCCGCACGCAATAGGCTGCCGGGGTCAACACCGTGGTGATTAGCAAAGTTATCGTCTTCGGCAGCGAGTAACGCATGAATAAAGTTTTTAGGAATGTCATCAAAGGCGATAGGGGATCGTCGCATTTCTCCAAACTCAGCGATTAACTTTGCATCGCTGCTATAGACCCGTAAAGGAATCTGTAGTTCTATACTGCGTAATGATTCAACAGAAGGCAGGTTGGGGCTGAGGTATAGAAAAGCGCCGCTCAGACCCAGTGCTATGCTACAAATAATGGCAACCAGTGTTGCGAAGAGGAATTTCAGCAAGTGCATCAAGGCTATTGGATTCCCAAATAAAATTGTGAGATGTGAAGATTGCAGCAACACATAATAAAACAGGACACATTATAAGCTCGTTTAATCCACAGAAGCTATTTACGCTTCCTGATGAATGAGTGTTTTGGATGTGTATAGAAAAATTAACCGTACGGATGATACGGATGCTTATAGGAATGCAGTTGTGCTAGGGCTCTTCAAGAAAAAAGCAAATACGCTGCTTGGAATTGATATCAGTTCGACCACGGTCAAGCTGATTGAGTTAAGCCGTTCAGGTCAGCGTTATAAGGTCGAGGCATATGCTGTTGAACCGCTGCCGGCTACCGCTGTGGTTGAGAAGAACATTGCGCAATTGGAAACAGTTGGTCAAGTCATTGCGCGTCTGGTAGAAAAATCAGGCACCAAGACCAAGTATGTTGCAGTTGCTGTGGCAGGTTCGGCAGTGATTACCAAAATCATTGAAATGGACGAAGGGCTGACTGACGAAGAGTTGGAAATTCAGCTGAAAATGGAAGCTGATCAATATATTCCTTACCCATTAGAAGAAGTTGCGATTGATTTTGAGGTGCAGGGACCTGCGCCGCGCGGCAATGGGCGAGTCAATGTGTTGTTAGCAGCGTGCCGCAAGGAAAACGTTGAAGTGCGTGAAGCGGCTTTAGCCTTGGCAGGACTGACAGCCAAAGTTGTAGAAATTGAGGCCTATGCCTTAGAGCGTGCCTTCGCCTTATTAGCTGAGCAGTTGGGTAGTGGTGATAAAGAGTTGACTGTCGCTGTAGTTGATATTGGCGCCACGATGATGACTTTGAGTGTGCTGCATAATTACAAAACAATTTATACACGCGAACAGCTCTTTGGTGGCAAGCAATTGACTGATGAAATTCAGCGTCGTTACGGCTTGCCTCAAGAAGAAGCCGATTTAGCCAAGCAACAAGGTGGTTTGCCTGATGATTATGAAAGCGAAGTGTTAACCCCCTTTAAAGAATCTGTAGTGCAGCAAATCTCCCGTTCTTTGCAGTTTTTCTTTGCCGCAGGGCAGTACAGTCAAGTCGACTATATTGTTTTAGCGGGTGGCACCTCTTCGATTGTTGGTTTAGATCAGCGGGTGCAAAGTGTCATTGGTACGCCTACCCTGGTAGCTAATCCATTTGCAAATATGACCCTCAGCAATAAAGTCAATGCGGGCGCCTTAGCTAATGATGCACCTTCGCTGATGATTGCTTGTGGTTTGGCGATGAGGAGTTTTGACTGATGGCGCGCATCAACTTACTGCCATGGCGTGACCAGTTACGCGAAGAGCGTAAAAAGCAGTTTTTAGTAACTTTAGTGTCTGTGTTGGTTTTAGCTGGCGCTTGTGTGCTGCTGGCTGATCAATACTTTAATGCGAAAATTGATCAACAAAATCTACGTAATGAGTTTATTCGTGCTGAAAACGCTACTTTGGATTTTCGCATCAAAGAGATTCGAGAACTGAAAACCCGTCGCCAACAGCTTGTCGAGCGCATGAAGATTATTCATGACTTGCAAGGCAATCGACCGATTGTAGCTCGGGTGTTTGATCAACTCGTGCGCACCTTGCCAGACGGTGTTTACTTCACTGACCTGAAAATGGTTGGCCAGACTATCTCGATTGAAGGTGCAGCGGAGTCGAATAATTTAGTCTCCAGCTTAATGCGCAACCAAGAGGCATCCGATTGGCTCAGTACACCGAATTTAACTGAAGTGAAGGCTTTAAGTGCAGATGGAGTGGATCAAAGTAATACCTTTAAGCTCACTGTGCAGCAGATCGTACCCACTGAACGCGACAAGCAAGGAGTGCAGTAATGAGTGTATTGGACTCCTTCAAAAACTTAGGAAAAATCGATTTTTCTGAGCTGGACCTGAATAATATTGGTTCTTGGCCTGCCGCTGTGCGCGCCTTAGCCTGCGTACTGGCATTTATTGCAGTATTGGCGCTAGGTTATTTTATGCACTTGACCGACCTGCAAGATGTGATTGAGCGCAATAAAGCTGAAGAAGCATCATTGAAGCAACAATTTACAGCAAAAGTCAGCCAGGCTGCTAACCTTGAAAGGTACACCGAGCAGATGCAATTAATGGAAGCTTCATTTGAAGCGCTATTGCGTCAATTGCCGAGTGATACAGAAGTGCCAGGCTTGCTTGAAGATATTACCAGCGCTGGACTCAACTCAGGTTTGGAGTTTGAAGAAATTAAATTGCTCGCTGAAGTGACGCAACCTTTTTATATTGAGTTGCCGATTAAGATCAAAGTGTTTGGTAGTTACCATGATCTAGCCACTTTTGTCAGTGCGGTGGCGGGCATGCCGCGTATTGTAACTTTGCATGACTTTTCTATACGTCCGGCCAGTGCCACCAATAATACTAAGCTAATGATGGATATTCTGGTGAAAACCTATCGTTACAATGATCAGGGAGCTCAGAAATAATGAAGGGTTTTCAGTATATTGTTGTGACATTATTAGCTGTTGGTTTGGCCGGTTGCGATTCAGACAAAGAGTATGCCGACCTACAGGCTTTTATGGATGAGGTCAGGTCAAGCCCTAAGGGTGCGATCGAGGCGATGCCAAAAGAAGAGGTTTATGAGCCTTTTACTTACTTGGCGGCCACTTACCGTAGTCCTTTTCAGCCTCCAGTCAAAATTGAATTGAGCAACCGCGCAAAAGGAGATGTAGATATTAAACCTGATGAAACACGTGTACGACAGTTTCTGGAGGGCTTTAATATTGAGAACTTTGTCATGGTTGGTACTTTAGCGAATACAGCCGGTACTTATGCCTTGGTACGCGGTGGTGATGGTGTGCATCGAGTGGGTATTGGTGATTATATCGGTACGAATCATGGTCGTATTGTAGCGATCACGGCAGCAGGAATTGAAGTGGTTGAAATTGTTTCTGATGGCGATGGTGGCTGGTTAGAACGGCCACGGACTCTGGCTTTGCAGGAGCGCTCTTAAGTGAAGCAAGCTATGAAAACTGACTATTGGAAAGCACGGCGGATGGATAACATGAAAATAAAACTCTCTCGTATTGGTATGGCTTTTTTGGCCCTTATACTTTCGCCAGCATTGTTCGCCGCTAACTTGCAAACTATGGATGTTGCAGCGTTACCTGGTGGGCAGATTGAGCTGAAGCTCGCATTTGACCAACCGATTAATGCTCCGAACGGCTACACCATTGAACAGCCGGCACGTATTGCACTGGATTTTCCCGGGGTGAAAAACAAGCTGGGGATTAAAAGTCGTGAGCTGGGTAATGGTAATGTGCGCAGTGTTAATATTGTGGAAACAGCTGACTTAGTACGCTTGATTATTAATATGACCAGTTCTTCGCCTTACAACACTCGTGTTGATGGTAAGAATTTGTATGTTGTGGTGGGTGAGGGAGCCCAATTGCGTCCACGTCAAGCGGCTCCGGTGGTGAACCCAGTTGCATCAGCGCCCAAGCCTAAAGTGTTTGAGCCAAAAGGCATTCGCAATATTGATTTTCAGCGCGGTGAGCAAGGTGCGGGTAATGTCATTATTGACCTGAGTGACGACAGCACTACCCCGGATATTGAAGATCAAGGCGGTAAAATTCGCGTGACTTTTGCCAAGTCAGCTTTGCCTGAAGCACTACGTGTACGCTTGGATGTAAAGGATTTTGCTACACCGGTGCAGTTTGTTAGCGCCAGTGAAAGAAACGATAAGGTCTCAATAGTGATTGAGCCAACAGGTTTTTATGATTACTTGGCCTATCAAACAGATAACCAGTTAACCATTAGCGTGAAGCCCGTCACCCAAGAAGAAATTGAAAAGCGTAATGTTGAGCGCTTTGCCTACACAGGTGAAAAACTCTCGCTGAACTTCCAAGATATTGATGTGCGCTCAGTACTCCAGTTGATTGCGGACTTTACCGATTTAAATCTCGTCGCCAGTGATACTGTGCAAGGCAATATTACTTTGCGTTTACAAAGCGTGCCTTGGGATCAAGCTTTGGACCTCGTGTTGAAAACCAAAAGTCTTGATAAGCGTATGATTGGTAATGTGTTGCTGATTGCTCCAGCAGATGAAATTGCTGCGCGTGAGCGTCAAGAAATGCAGGCACAAAAGCAAATTGCCGAGCTGGCTCCTTTGCGTCGTGAATTGATTCAGGTGAACTATGCCAAAGCAGCCCAGATTGCCGCTTTATTTCAGTCGGTGACCAGTGGTAGCGGGCAAAGTGATGAGCGTGGTTCAGTCACTGTTGATGACCGTACCAACAGCATTATTGCCTACCAAACCCAAGACAAGTTAGATGAGTTACGCCGTGTAGTGGCGCAACTGGATATCCCTGTACGCCAAGTGATGATTGAAGCGCGCATTGTGGAAGCTAACGTCGATTACAGTAAAAGCCTGGGTGTACGCTGGGGCGGTAGCATTAAAAAGGGTAGTGGCAGCTGGAATACCAGTGGTCAAGCCGGTAACGGTGATAGCGACAATCCTTTTGTTGATTTAGGGGTGAACAGTCCAACGGCTGGTTTAGGTATTGGTTTTGTTTCTAATCATGCCATTTTAGACTTGCAGCTGACGGCTATGGAGAAAACCGGTAACGGTGAAGTGGTATCGCAGCCTAAAGTTGTCACCTCTGACAAAGAAACGGCGAAGATTTTAAAAGGTGCAGAAATTCCGTATCAGGAGGCTAGCTCCAGCGGTTCAACCAGTACCTCGTTTAAAGAGGCGGCATTGTCACTGGAAGTGACGCCACAAATCACTCCTGATAATCGTATTATTATGGATGTCAAAGTCACTAAAGATGAGCCTGACTTTGCTAACTCTCTCAATGGTGTGCCGCCCATTAAAAAGAATGAAGTGAATGCCAATGTATTAGTGTCTGATGGCGAGACTATTGTGATTGGTGGTGTGTTTTCTAACACGCAAACCAAGTCGATTGAAAAAGTACCTTTCTTAGGTGATGTACCTTTTGTCGGTCGCTTATTTCGTCGCGATATAGTCCAAGATCAGAAGTCTGAACTGCTGGTGTTTATTACACCGCGTATTATGAATAACCAAGCCATTTCACTGAATAATTAATGCACACATCTACTTATATTTTGATAGGCCCGATGGGTGCTGGCAAAAGCACCATTGGGCGCTTACTCGCCAAAGAGCTGGGCTTACCCTTTAAAGATTCTGATAAAGAAATTGAAGAGCGCACAGGTGCTAGTATTCCGCTGATTTTTGATGTTGAAGGCGAGGCGGGTTTTCGTGACCGTGAGCAGGCGGTGATTACCGAACTCTGTGCGCAGCCAGGTTTAGTGCTGGCTACCGGTGGCGGTGCGGTGCTGCGCCCTGAGAATCGTCAAGCGATGCGCAATGGTGCGATTGTGATTTATCTGCATGCGTCAGTGGCGCATCAGTTGGCACGTACAGCTCGAGATCGTAACCGTCCACTCTTGCAAACAGAGAACCCTGCGCGCGTTTTATCTGATTTGCTGGCCCTGCGTGATCCTTTGTATCGTGAAGTAGCGACGTTAATTATTGAGACTGATATCCGCCCGCCACGTATGGTTGTGCAAGAAATTATGCGTTTTTTGAGTACCTATCAGGGCCGTGAAACCTGCTCTTGAATCTAGGTTATACTCGTTGGCATATTCAAACTTAGCCTAGCTTGTACTAGGCCATCTTTTCTTTCGAATTTATTCAAGTCTTATCACGAGAGGCATCTATGCGCACTCTTAATGTTGATTTAGCTGAACGCAGCTATCCCATTTATATCGGTACAGATTTACTCAAGCAAGCGCAGTTGTTCGCCCCGCATATTGTCGGTCGTCAGGTTGCTATTGTGACCAATACCACCGTAGCTCCTTTGTACTTAAAGCAGTTACGCGAGACATTGCAGGGCTATGAAATTACCGAAGTCATTTTGCCTGATGGTGAGTCGTATAAAAACTGGGAGACGCTACAGTTAATATTTGATGCTCTATTGCGCGATAAACATGACCGTAAAACTACTTTGATTGCTTTAGGTGGTGGTGTGATTGGCGATATGACCGGCTTTGCGGCGTCGAGCTATCAACGTGGGGTGAATTTTATCCAAGTGCCGACCACCTTGTTATCACAAGTGGATTCCTCTGTGGGTGGTAAAACGGGTATTAATCACCCGCTTGGCAAAAATATGATCGGCGCTTTTTATCAGCCGCAAGCGGTGATTATTGATACGGCGACACTGCATACTTTGCCCGAGCGCGAATTAGCAGCGGGTTTAGCTGAAGTGATTAAATATGGCTTTATTTGTGATGAGCCATTTTTAACTTGGCTGGAGCAGCATATCGAGAAGATTTGTGCGCTCGATAATCAAGCCTTAATGGAAACCATTGAACGTTCGTGCGCTGCGAAAGCCAAAGTCGTGTCGGCAGATGAGCGTGAGTCGGGTGTGCGTGCGACGCTCAACTTAGGGCATACCTTTGGTCATGCGATCGAAACCGAGCAGGGCTACGGTGTGTGGTTGCATGGTGAGGCCGTGGCGGCTGGTACGGTGATGGCGCTGGAAATGTCACAGCAACTGGGTTGGATTACCATCGAGCAGCGTGATCGCGGTATTGCGTTGCTGTTACAAGCTAAGCTGCCTGTAGTGCCGCCACAGGGTATGACGCCTGAGACGTTTTTAACTCATATGGCCGTGGATAAGAAAAACATTAATGGACATATACGTTTAGTATTATTGCGTGATCTAGGTCATGCAGTCATCACTGCAGATTATCCAGCAGATATACTGCACAACGTGTTGATCGCTAACTACTCAACAATAACTAACAGCATCTAACTGGGTGAGGGCATCATGACTGACTTGCACGCCGACGATAATTACTTAAGCCATTATCAGTTTGAGCACGATCCTTTTTCTGGGCGTGGCTCAAGCTTTAAGTTTTTCCCTGCTAAGCGCCGTTCAGTATTGAACGAGCTGCAGCATTTGGCGCGATACAGTAAGTTGATGCTGGTTGTCACGGGTCCACAAGGCAGCGGTAAAACAGTGTTGCATCAGGCGTTGGTCGCGCAAGTGATCGAGCCTGCGCAGAGTATTGTGATCAGTGCTAATGCAGCAGTTGATGCCGCATCGATGCTAGCGCAAGTCAGTTCGGCGCTAGGGTTGTTTGACAGTGAAATTGCCGATGTGCTTAAGCATATTGAGCAGATGTCAGTGGCGGGCAAAGAAGTGCACGTACTGATTGATAATGCCGAGTATTTAGAAGAGTCAGCATTACTGTTTTTACAGCGCTTAGCTCAAGGCGTGAATGATGCCTGCGCACGGGTTGTGTTGTTTTCTGACTCATCGATTAATCCTGTACTGGAAAAAATCGCTGATAACGCTGACTTACATTATGTGATTGCCCTTGAGCCTTGGGATGATGACGAAACTCTGGAGTATATCGAGCAGCGCTTGATTGATGCAGGGCAGCCCATTGATGTATTTAGCGCGCAACAATTGCGTGATATCCACACTCAATCTCAAGGCTGGCCGGGGCGTGTTAACACTATCGCGAAAGCTATGTTAATTGCGCAAATGAGCGGTAAGAGCCGTCGTAAAAAAGCTGCTGCAATGCCGATTAAATACATCGCGATTTTAGCAGTGATTGTGCTTGCGCTAGTGTTGTTTTGGCTGCTGCAAAAAGGCAGCTCAGGCTCAGACAGCACCCGCCAGCAAGACACAGTAGCGCCAGTTGTTGAGCAACTAAAGCCTGAGCCAGTGGTGATTCCAGCAACGCCAACTAGCAGTAGTAAAATTGAAGTACCGTTAGCTCTGAATCCGGTACCTGTAGTGCGAGAGCCTTTGGCGCAAGCGTTAAATGCCGAAGAGGATGAAGCTCAGTTATTGAATGAGCCTTATACCGATGCACAGTTAGAAGCGCTGCGTAATGCTCCTGCTTACACTGCAGAGCAAGAACAGCAGTCCGCTGCTGATGCACCACAGACTAGCACTGCACCGGCAGTAGAAGAGCTGCCTGAGCCTGTTTCAGTACCTGTGGTCAGTGTATCTGTACCGGTCAGTACGCCGCCGGCGCAAGCGACAAAGCCTGTCGTTCAGCCGGTTAAGAAACCTGTGGCAAAGCCTGCGGCAGTGGTGCGTAAAGCTGCAGCACCTGCTAAACCAGCGCAGAGAAAAGCAGCTGCTGCCAGCTTGAAAGGCACTTCAGGGCACAGTCAGTGGTTTAAGCAGCAAGCGCCTACACGCTATACCTTGCAAGTGTTCGGCACCAGTTCTGAAGCTAAGGCGCAAGCTTTTGTGAAGCAAGATACAGCTCAGTACCATTATTTTAGAAAGCTACACCAAGGAAAAACACTGTTTGTGGTGACTTACGGCTCTTTTGCTGATCGTGCATCTGCACATTTAGCAATCAACGGTTTGCCCGAGAAGATTCGTAATGATAAGCCATGGATACGTACTATTTTAAGCATTCAAAACGAATTGCGTTGAGGGTTTTATGAATTATCGCCATGCCTACCATGCAGGTAATCACGCGGATGTGTTGAAGCACTGGCTTCTAACCCGTTGTATTGCATTATTGCAAAAGAAAGCTGCACCTATGGCTTATGTGGATACCCATGCCGGGATTGGCTTGTATGACTTACAGGGCGAGGAAGCGCTAAAAACAGATGAGTGGCAAGAAGGTATTGGACGCTTATGGACTTCAACCCATCCGCTGTTAGAGAATTATCTGCACGCTATTCGTGAGCTCAATGACGATGATGAGTTGCGTTATTATCCGGGCTCGCCAGAAGTTGCGCGCTGTTTAACGCGCAGCCAAGATCATTTGTACTTAAATGAAAAGCATCCAGAAGACGGTCAGTTGCTTAAAGACAATATGCGTATTGATAGGCGTGTCAGTGTGCATCTGGGTGAAGGCTGGCATGTGCCGCGCGCGATACTCCCAACTGAAGAAAAGCGTTTGTTGATGTTGGTTGATCCACCTTTTGAGCAAGGTGACGATTTGAAAAACTCGGTGCAAGCCTTAGAAGAAACTTTAGCTCGGATGCGCCAAGCGATAGTGTGTCTCTGGTATCCGGTTAAAGACCTCGTTCAATTGCGTCGCTTTTATCAAATGCTCGAGAAAAGTAGTGCGCCTACGTTATTACGTGTCGAGCTTTATGTGAATAAACCTGACGATGCTTCACGTTTAAATGGCTCAGGTATAGTGATTTGTAATCCGCCTTGGGGCTTGGAGCAAGAGCTCAAAGAGTTACTGCCAATCTTTGCCAAAACCTTAGCGCAAGATGAAGGTGGTTGGCGTTTAGACTGGTTGATTAGCGAATAAGCTGATGTGCTTAGGGGTGGTTTTTACAGGCGTCACTGGGGTCCCAGTCTGTAATAATCCCCCTGAGCAAGCCATCTAGCATTGGGCCTGCCAGTGCGACATCAAATAGTGTTGGATCTCTGAGCCAATTACTCAATAGACCTAACAGCATCGTATGCAGACTGATTGCCGCCATGCGTGGAGTTATTCCAGCGTACAAGCGTGCAGCAGTGCTGGGCTGACTAAACAACTGCTCACATAAATCAATAAACTCATTAATATAAGCTTCGTGGCGTTCTTCAGCTTCGCGTAAGTCTGCCGTGAACTCACAGCGGCGCTGCAGGATTGTCAGGATGCGACGTTTGCGCTCATCGCTACCCACAGTCAGCAGAACTTCCGTACACAAGTAACGCAGGCCAACAATAGGGTTGTTGGGATCGCACTGACTGATTTGCTTAGCCATTTGCTCAGTGGGTAAGCGCACTTGATTAAGCATTTCATTAAACAGGTGGGCTTTGTTTTGGAAGTGCCAATACACGGCACCACGGGTGACGCCAGCCTGTCGTGCAATTTGCTCAAGTGAAGTGTGGGAAACCCCCTTTTTAAGGAATAACAGTTCCGCAGCAGTGAGTATGGCTGTGCGAGTGTTGTCTGCTTCTTCTTTAGTGCGGCGCATAAATATTTTCAAACAATAAAAATGAATAACCAGTCTAACCCTTTGCCTAGCAGAAGTGCAGGGCAGTCTAATCTTGATCTTTACACCTAAATATCGAGCTTGCACTGACTTTGCTGATATAGGCTTGCAGCTTCACCGAACTGTGGTTAGAATAGCCCGCAGCATTAAACGCAGCATCACAGGTCACATATAGCTTTAAAGAAACAAATTAATATTTATTTCATTTAAAGTGTTGACAAGGTTAGATAAATGCGTAGAATGTCGCACCACAGATGAGGCAAACTTCGAAAGAGTTTAAATCAAATGTATGTTCCGCGATAGCTCAGTTGGTAGAGCAAATGACTGTTAATCATTGGGTCCCTGGTTCGAGTCCAGGTCGTGGAGCCATCGGGGTATAGCGCAGTCCGGTAGCGCGCCTGCTTTGGGAGCAGGATGTCGGGAGTTCGAATCCCCCTACCCCGACCATTTTTGGGTCGTTAGCTCAGTGGTAGAGCAGTTGGCTTTTAACCAATTGGTCGTAGGTTCGAATCCCACACGACCCACCATGTATTTTTAGTAATACACATTCTAAGCTCCTAGCAGTTACTGCTCGGAGCTTTTTTTGTTTTTGTCGATTATTTTTCTAGCAGAATAAAATATTTTGCGTGGATTAATAGTGTGCGCGTGGATCATAGGCGTGCCTCGTTAGGCACGCCATTAACAGCCGCTTAGTGACTGCGTGAGACGATATAGTTGGCGAGCTTGCGTAAGTTGTCAGCACTTTGATCAAAGTCTGTCAGCGCAGCTAGGGCTTGATCTCTTAGCGCACAGGCATAGGCTTGTGCTGCGTCTAGGCCAAGCAGGGCGGGATAGGTTGGCTTATCATGCTCGATATCGCTACCTTGTTGCTTGCCCAGTGTTTGCGTGTCACTGGTTACATCTAAAATATCATCTTGCACTTGAAATGCCAGGCCAATGGCTTGTGCATATTGCTCCAGAGCGGTTAATGCCTCAGGTGTGGCTGCCGAACTGGCTATTGCACCGAGACGCACACTGGCTTGAATTAAAGCCCCTGTTTTGTGGCGGTGCATCAGCTCTAAGGTGTCTTGGCTGATGCTTTGACCTACAGAACTCAAATCAATCGCTTGTCCACCCACCATACCGGCTGCACCGGATGCCGTGGCCAAGACTTGCAGCATATCTAGACGTTGCTTACAGCTTATCGGCGATAACTGTTCATCACCGAGCGCGTAGAACGCCAGCGATTGCAAAGCATCGCCCGCTAAAATTGCATAGGCTTCGTCAAAAGCTTTATGAGTTGTAGGTTTGCCGCGACGTAAATCATCATTATCCATGGCCGGCAGATCATCATGCACCAGTGAATAGGCATGAATAAGCTCCACTGCACAGGCAGCGCCGTAGGCCTGTTGCACTTCACCGCCTAGCGCTTGGCAGCTTGCAAAGACTAGAAGAGGGCGGATACGTTTACCACCGTTCATTACGCTGTAATGCATGGCGGCATATAAAGGTTGCAACTCAGTGGATGGTGCTTGTAACAACTGCTCAAGCGCACCATCAACATGCTGCTGACAAAAGTGCTGATAATCTGAGATCAAGGCAAAAGACTTCCATCGTGAGGTTGTTCTGTCAGCGTGCCGTTTTTTTCAAGTAAAATATTAATACGCTGTTCTGCATCTTGCAGTGCACTTTGGCATTCGCGGGTTAAAGCAATACCTTGTTCAAAGGTTGCTAGTGATTCTTCAAGTGATAAATCACCGCTTTCCAGACGTTCAACCAGCACTTGCAGATCGCTTAAGGATTGTTCAAATACGGGTGGTTTTTTTTGGCGAGCCATACAGCCCTCACAATATCAAATGGTGGGTGTATAAAGCGCAACTCAGCTCTCGAGCGAGTATTACTCTTTATATGCAATACGCCAAAGTATAGCGCAACTCGAAGTTGAGCTAAATTATTAAACTCTTTTTCCAAGTTTAGCCAGTTGTTTCGGATGTTTGATATGTACAGCGCGGATAACAATGTGCGGTACAGATTTTGAGGCGGGCGGGAATGATGCTGCTTGTGTCGTATTGTCTTGAGGTTGAGCAGTTGATTATGGCAATCAACTGCTCGGTCAGGTCAGTGCGAGTTACTTTTTGAATGCGGCAGCAGCTTTTAAGATCTCTGCGCGTGCCGCGGCAGCATCGCCCCAGCCTTCAACTTTAACCCACTTGCCTTTCTCTAGGTCTTTGTAGTTCTCAAAGAAGTGTTTGATCTGCTCGATCAGCAAAGGAGGCAGGTCAGTGTATTCGTGTACATCGTTGTACAGTTGGGTGATTTTTTCGTGTGGCACGGCAATCAGTTTTGCGTCGCCACCGGCTTCGTCAGTCATGTGTAGAACACCGATTGGGCGTGCGCGAATCACCGCACCCGGTGCAACAGGGTAAGGCGTCACGACTAGAACGTCTAAAGCATCGCCATCATCAGCCAATGTGTTAGGGATGAAACCGTAGTTCGCTGGGTAGAACATCGGCGTTGCCATAAAGCGGTCAACCATCAGGTTGTCAGTTTCGGTATCAATTTCATATTTGATCGGTGCATGGTTAGCAGGGATTTCGATCGCAACATAGATGTCGTTAGGAAGATCTTTGCCGGCTGGGATTTTGCTAAAGCTCATGTTTGAGTGTCCAAAGAGAAGTAAAGAAGTGCGGCAATTATAGGGGTATTTGTTGAGTGATACCAAGTATTGCCGCGTGCGGGGAGTTTGTGCTTGATGCTGTTATTGCTGATCAGGTGTTACGCCTGCACAGAGTTGCTGCGCAGGCGGCATGCGCCAGAGTGTTACAGCGGTAAAATATAACTTCTAAAGTGTTGGTCTTCTAAGAAGTCAGATGCTTCATATAAGCGCTGGGCAATTTCATTACTAGCATGAATAGAAACACGTAAGCGCACTACATCATGAGCACGAGCGCGTTGCTCAACGTCTTTTAATAATTTTTTGGCGACTTGTTTGCGGCGTGATTCTTCCGTCACATACATATCATTGATAATCCAGATCGGACGTAAAAGCACAGAAGAGAAGCTTGGATAAACTAAGCAAAAGCCTAGTGGAGCATCATTTTCTATAGCCAGTAAAATAATGGCCTCTTGCTTATTCAGGCGCTGGGTTAAAAAATCTTTTGATTCGTCCTGTTGTGGCATCGCATTATAAAACTCACGGTAGCGGATAAACATCGGGGTGAGTTGGTCTAGATGCTCTAGGCTGGCTTGAATGATGCGCATGACAGTTCTCTTTTTTCTATTAAGGGGCGTCGTCGATCTTTAATCCTGCCCTAAAGCAGCGCTGACATGCAAATGTGTTGTGCGCTTTTGTGACGCAGTCGCGTGCTGTGGCTTGTGGTAATCTTGCCCACAATTATTTGAGGTTTGTATGCATATTCATATTTTAGGTATTTGCGGCACATTTATGGGCTCTTTAGCCTTGTTAGCCAAAGAGTTAGGCCACCGCGTTACTGGCTCGGATGCCAACGTCTATCCGCCCATGAGTACGCAGTTGCAGGAGCAAGGTATTGAGTTGATGCAGGGCTACCATCCTGAGCATTTGCAACCGGCGCCGGACTTGGTGGTGGTGGGTAATGCGCTGTCACGTGGTAATCCAGCAGTGGAGTATATGCTCGATGTCGGCTTGCCCTATGTGTCAGGTCCGCAGTGGTTGGCCGAGCACGTGTTGCAAGGGCGCTGGGTCTTAGCAGTCGCTGGCACGCACGGTAAAACTACCACTAGCAGTATGCTGGCATGGATTTTAGAATACGCCGGTATGGCGCCAGGGTTTTTAATTGGCGGTGTACCGCAAAACTTTGGCGTGTCTGCGCGCTTAGGCGCGACCGACTTCTTTGTGGTTGAGGCCGATGAGTATGACAGCGCCTTTTTTGATAAGCGCTCAAAATTCGTGCATTACCGTTCACGCACCACAGTATTAAATAACCTTGAATTTGACCATGCGGATATTTTCCCTGATTTAGCGGCGATTGAGTTGCAGTTTCACCACTTACTGCGCACTGTGCCAAGCAATGGCTTAGTGATTTATCCGGCGCAAGAACAGGCGCTGCAGCGGGTGATTGATAAAGGTTGCTGGGCACCGACACAAACCACAGGTCCCGAGGGCCAGTGGCAAGCGCGCTTAATTAAAGACGATGGTTCTGAGTTTGCCGTGTTATTGGATGGCGTAGAGCAGGGGGTGGTGCAATGGCCACTGACCGGTTTGCATAATGTGGCCAATGCTTTGGCGGCTTTAGCGGCAGCCCGTCATGTGGGTGTCACTGCTGAGCATGGTGCGCAAGCCTTGGCTGAGTTTCAAAACGTTAAGCGTCGTATGCAAAATTTAGGCTGCGTGCGTGGCGTGACAGTTTACGATGACTTTGCTCATCACCCGACGGCGATTGCCAGCACCTTAGATGGCTTGCGCAAGCAAGTGGGCCAGCAGCAGATTATTGCGGTGATTGAGCCGCGCTCTAACTCAATGAAGCTCGGTGCGCACCGCGAAGGATTAGCGCCTTCGACAGTCGATGCTGATCACGTGTTTTGGTATGCACCGGATAATCTGGGATGGGATTTGGCCGGTACTGTGGCCAATGCCCCAGTACCGACGCAAGTGTGCAGCAGTTTAGACGAGATTATCGCTGGCGTAGTGGCGCTGGCGCAGTCAGGTACTCAGGTGGTGATTATGAGTAACGGCGGTTTTGGCGGTATTCATAACAAACTTATGCAAGCCTTGGAGGCAAGCTGATGAACGGTCCGCAACGCATTACGGTGGCAATGACTGGCGCCTCTGGTGCGCAATACGGTTTACGTTTACTTGATTGCTTAGTGCAAGAAGAGCGTGAAGTGCATTTTTTGATTTCCAAAGCGGCGCAATTAGTTTTGGCAACTGAAACCGATGTAATCTTGCCACCTAAGCCGCAAGCCATGCAGCAGTTTCTCACTGAATATACTGGCGCTGCAGCAGGACAAATTCGGGTCTACGGCAAAGAAGATTGGATGTCGTCAGTGGCTTCAGGCTCGGGCGCACCCAATGCCATGGTGGTGGTACCCTGCTCAACAGGCACTTTATCTGCCATTGCCACTGGGGCCTGCAATAACTTAATTGAGCGTGCTGCCGATGTGGCACTCAAAGAGCGTCGCCAGTTAATTATTGTGCCGCGCGAAGCACCGTACTCCAGTATTCATTTAGAAAATATGCTCAAGCTCTC
>CALZAE010000008.1 GCA_945612235.1 uncultured Gammaproteobacteria bacterium
CGCCGGTGCGGTGAATTTTGTGCACCTGTGGCTTAACTTCTTCCCACGCCCAGTTCTTACGCATAAATGCGGTGTCGATTTCATTGTCAAAGTGACCAATATTGCATACTACAGCGCGTTTTTTCAGAGCTTTAAGGATGTTTGAATCGCATACATTGACGTTACCGGTAGTGGTCACTATCAGGTCGATTTTACTCAGTAAAGCTTTATCAATGCTGGCTTCGGTACCATCATTGACACCATCGATGTACGGCGACACTAGCTCGTAACCGTCCATGCAGGCTTGCATTGCGCAGATTGGGTCAACTTCAGAGACCTTAACAATCATGCCTTCTTGGTTGAGTGATTGCGCAGAACCTTTACCTACATCACCGTAACCAATTACTAGAGCTTGTTTACCGGATAACAAGTTATCGGTACCGCGCTTGATCGCATCGTTGAGGCTGTGACGGCAACCGTATTTGTTGTCGTTTTTGCTTTTAGTGACTGAGTCGTTAACGTTGATCGCAGGAACTTTCAAAGTGCCTTTTTCTAGCATCTCGAGCAGGCGGTGTACACCTGTGGTGGTTTCTTCAGTTACGCCGTGAACGTTTTCCAGCACCTGAGGGAAACGCTCGTGCAAGATGCTGGTTAAGTCACCACCGTCATCCAAAATCATATTGGCGTCCCAAGGCTGGCCATCTTTAAGGATGGTTTGCTCGATGCACCACTCGTATTCTTCTTCAGTTTCGCCTTTCCAAGCAAACACTGGAATACCCGCAGCAGCAATCGCCGCAGCCGCTTGGTCTTGGGTGGAGAAAATATTGCAGCTTGACCAGCGCACTTCTGCGCCCAGTGCGGTCAGCGTTTCAATCAACACTGCAGTCTGGATAGTCATGTGAATGCAACCGAGGATTTTTGCACCCTTAAGTGGCTGCTCGCCCGCATACTTAGTGCGTAAACCCATCAGGGCTGGCATTTCAGATTCAGCAATAATAATTTCACGACGGCCCCAATCAGCCAGTGACATATCCGCAACTTTGTAATCAGTAAAATCAGCAACAGCGCTCATGAAATGAGTTCTCCATTCGTAATAATCGAATGGGCGCCGTTTACAAATATGCAGTCGTATCAACAACTGGAAGGCAACCTGTTCGAGCCTGACAGGAGAACCTGCTGCAGCGCCCCTCGAATCTGTTGGTCACTATGGCTTGGCCATAGCGCGGGGTGATTATAGCGAGGCTTTGCAAATTGACAAAGGGGTAAAATGGGAAGAATTTGCTGTGTTGGCGTGAATTTGTATTAAAGTACAGAGCTTATTGATGACAACTAGAGCAGTAGGAGTGGTTATGACCCTTGCATATTGGTGTGTGTTAGTTGCAATTTTCTTACCGTATGCCTCAACCGTGCTGGCTAAGGCCAGTGCTGGCGGCTTTAGCCCGCGGCATAACCGTGATCCACGAGCGTTTTTAGCGGGTGCGCAAGGTTTAGCGAGGCGTGCCAATAATGCTCAGCAAAATGGTTTTGAAATCACTCCAGCCTTTGCCGCAGCGGTGATTATTGCGCATGTAGTCGGAGTGGCTGAACAAGGGCTGATTGACCAAATTGCCTGTGCTTTTGTCATCAGTCGCGTGTTGTATACTTTATGTTATGCCGCGGACTGGTCACTGTTGCGCTCACTGGTATGGGCGGTTGGTGTGGGCTTAATTGTCAGTTTGTTCGTGCTGTCAGCCTGATTTGCAGCGCTATTGTGGCTGGGCTACACCAGCGTATTGATAGCGTGATAAGAGATTTTATGGGACTAGGTCCGGCTTAGGCTCAATTCAACGATGTGATGTTAATTAAAGTGGTGAACCTGTGTTAAAGCGTAGTGTATTACTGGTAATGGCTATGAGTTTAGCTGCCTGTGGTGGTGTCGACCCAGATTCGCCTTTGGGTAAACGTAAGGCGATTTTTAAAGAAATGCTCACTGTCAGTGAGGATTTAGGTGGTATGTTGCGTGGACGTGTTGCTTACGATGAGCAACTCTTTATCGAAAAAGCGTTGCGCTTAGATACTATTTCTAAAGAGCCTTGGCAGCATTTTCCAACTGTGCAAGAAGATGAGAAAAACTCAGCTCGTGACGAAGTCTGGAAAGAGCAAGAGCGTTTTCAAGAGTTAGCGCGGGCGCTAGAAGAAACCACAGCACATTTAGTACTGAGTACTACTGAGCCGCCGCTGAATAAGAGTGTGTTAAGTGTGCGAGTACAAGCGGTTGAGGATGCTTGCGAGTCGTGTCACAAAGAGTTTAGAGCTTATTAAGAGGCGTATTCAGCGCTAGCACTTTGTCAGTGCAGCGCTGAATAGCCTGTTGCAGGTTTAGTGCAGCGCGCGGAATGATTCCATCAGCGCTGGAATACCTTTAAACATACCTACACCTGCCATCACCGTGCACAGCACAATAAAGACGATGGATGGGATAATCCAGCGGTCAGTACGGGTCATTTTCTGGCCGCGTTCTTTGTCGCCAATAATGCCAATATTGTCCAGCAGCACCGTGAGTGACCAGCCAAATACTGGGTTGACCAGGGCGGATGAGAAAATCACAATGGCTGCTGATTGTGCTGTTTTACCTTCGCGAGTCATTTGCATACCCGCTTCTAGCAGTGGCAAGTACACACCCACAATCAGCGCAACACTGAGTACGGGTGGCCAAATCGCCAAGTCCATTGGGTAGCCCCAGACTGCCGCAACCACGCAAAGCAAACCCGTTAATACCGCACCGGCTGGAATTGGACGCTTAGCAATTGCTGCCGGAACAATATAAGTACCCCAGGATGAGGCAATATTGGCGCCACCCAGTGCGGTACCTACCACTTGGCGTGCTGCTGCGACACACATGGTGTCATCAATATTCATCACCACTTTTTGGGCATTTTTTGGATAGTTCAGATACTGAAACGCGCGGTGTCCGAGGAAGTCCGGTGACCACATCGCAATGGCTAAAACAGCAAAAGGTGCTGCCGCAATAAAGTGCTGCATATTGGGTAAACCCAGCTTCCAGCCTGTATCTTCACCCCACCAATATGCAGGGTTAAGGTTTGGTAGACCGGGTTCTGTAGTGAACTCAAAGGGCGCACCCAGAGCAAAAGCAATCGCTGCTGCCAATATCGCGCCTAGCGGAATCGCCAGCCAGCGCTTACCTAAATGCTCTAAATAGGCATACATAATAATGGTGGCTAAAATCACCACAAAAGCGATATAGCCGGCATCAAAACCTTCTGCCCAAGCATAGAGGTATTTGATTTGCGAGGTCATACCAATAAAGCCTAAGAATAGCAGCAGCCCGCCACAGACCCCGTCACTGGTCAGCCTACCGAGTAAACTTCCCCCTTTAAAAATACCGAGAGTAAAGCCCAGTACACCAATCATCAGTCCCAGCGCCATCGGATGGCCGCCAGAGGCCACAATAATAGGCACTAGCGGAATTAATGGGCCATGGGTGCCGGCTAAGTTTGCGGTGGGAATCAGAAAGCCAGAGAAAATCACCACAAATAAAAGTGCGGCAATCAGCATTTCATAGCGGGCGTTTTCAATTACAAAAGATGAGGGCAGGCCTAAGGGCTCAGCAAAGGCTGCAACAATAGCTGCCACCATAACAATTTTGCCGATAGTGGCCGCCATGGCGGGCACCCAGTCTTCAACTTCAAAACGGTAGTCACGAAAAGGTAAGTTCATACCCCAGCGACGTGGGGACATGATTGAAAGCTCGTGCTCTAGGTATTCTTGACGCGATGCAAACTCGCTTTGCGGGCGGTGTAAGGCGCGGTAACTTTGAGAATCATCCTTTGCCATTTTATTGCTCTTTTAATATATGCCTCAAATAAAAAAGACAGGCGGGCAAGGCTACCATGCGGTAGCGCTGTGCTGAGTCTGTCTTTGCTAATGTTTCTTATTTTTATAGGGGGCGCATAAGCGCAAGTGATTGAACTGCAATGCAATTAAAGCTGCATATCTTGAACAGCAGTAGCGCTAACTGCAATAGGCCTTTTGTATGGTGATGTTACCGCTGTAAATGTGAGGTGCTGCGCCTTAAATGATTAAAAGCCATCAATGCCATATTGCTGTAATTGCTCAGCAATCTTTTGGACGTCGCTATGCTGGAAAAAAGCCACAGCTTGCTCCGTCTGTCGCGGGCTTAAATAGCGTTGTTGCTGCCATTGCTCTGCGGTTAATTGCGACAGGCTGTGCCAAGTATCTGTGGGTTTGCTATTGATAAAGCTTGGGGTGCCGAGCGCTCTGAGCCATGCCTTAAAGGGGCGAGTTTTAGCCTGAGCAAATAACTCTGCGATTTGTGCGCTACGCTTTTTGCCAAAGCCTGGTGTGCTGGTTAAATCAGTAGCGCTGAGTGCCAGCCAATCGGTCAGGCGCTCAATATGCTGCGCATCTATCAATGTTTGCCAGGTTTGAGCGCCCAGACCGCGCAGGTTTAATGTCGTTTTATCACTCAGCCAGGTGAGGCGTGCGAGAAATTGTTGTTGGCACTGCGCGCTCACCTGCCAGCAGCTGAGTGTGTGATAGTCAGCAGCGTTGGGTATTGCAATCATCTGTCGCTGGGGACTGCGCCACACCACCTCTTTAAGCTGGGGTATCGCATGCCCAGATAAAGCGATGGCGACATGGTCACCTTGGTTCAGTTCGAGTTTTTGCAAACGGCTAAGTGAGCCTAAACTGACTTTGCGAATGGTTTTATTGTCCAGTGAGACTGCTGCTAGATGTGCGATCGGGGTAATACGACCACTGCGGCCAATATTAAAAGTCACATTTGTGACTGAGGTGAGCGCTTGCTGCAGCGGATACTTTAATGCCACGGCCCAAAAGGGTGGGTAAGCGCTGCGTGGGTGGTTGATCTGGCGCTGACTTTGTTTAATCACCACACCATCGCTGGCAAAGGGTAGCGGCGAGCTATACCAATGATCGCGCCAATGTTTAGCCTCATTAAATGTAGTGACTGCTCGGCTATAGGTGCTGCTGTCGCTAAAGCCTAGACTCTGCAACTCCTGTAAGCGCTCCAGCATAGTGGCGGGTCCATCAGGCCATTCCCAAATAAATAGACCAATGCGGTCACCCTCAGCTGCGTTGAGTCGATGACGGTTGAGTAAACCTGCAACTTGGCTACGGGCATCACTCCCGCCATCTTGCTGTTGAATATGTTGGGGTTGTTTAAGATACAGTTCACCTTGCAAAGTGACAGTAGGGTAAGGCGTTGCCAGTTGTTGAGGTACGGCCTGAATGGCGGTGGCATGGGTTAACCAGTCTTGTCCGGCCAAACCATTACCACGACTGAGCATCTGCGTCAGTTGTCCGTTGCGATACACCAAGGTCACCGCCACGCCATCCACTTTAGGTTGCACCCAAAGATCCTGACGCTTGTGCATCCATTGCTTCAGTGCGCTGCCACTGAGTTTTCTTAAGCCTGTTTGGCTAAAAGGTAACTCAAGCTGTCCAGGAGCTGACTTGAGTGCCGTAGTGGCTGGTTCTGCAGTGTGGTCAGCCATAAAACACTGCCGCCAAGTCTGCAGTTGTTCGCGCGCTTGATCGTAGAGTTCGTCAGCAATGGCTGAGTTGCCATCACGGTGATAACTGCGATCCCAATCCGCGATACGTTCACGCAAAGAGCTGATTTCTTGCTGGGCTTGCTCAGTCGTCCATGGTGGGCAGTTAGCCATAGTCAAAGGTGCGATCAAGAGCGTGCTGATTAATACGAGGACAGGCAATTTAAAGCGAAACATACTGAGCATCCTTGCTGTTGATATGTGTCTGTGTAGTGTAGTTGAGAATCAGAAAACGGCTTGATTAAGGTTCAGTTAAGGCGCGTAGATTAAGCTCCTGCACAGGATGTTAAAGGACGAAGGTGATGAAAAAGATTTTATACAGTGTTGCTTTAGTGATTGTTGCAGTATGGGTGATCACCCTGCAGGGGCAAACTGCGCCCACTGATATTTGGTGGTGGCGTAAGCAGTTGATTTACGTGACCGGACTGGCTTCTTTTGTGTTGATGTCGCTGATTATGCTGTTGGCTGTCCGTCCACGTTGGTTAGAAAAACCACTGCATGGACTGGATAAAATGTATCGCCTGCATAAATGGGCGGGTATCTGGGCGATCGGCCTTGCTGTCAGCCACTATGTATTGAAGCTATCGAAAGATGTACTGAAAGTGTTTTTTGAGCGCGGTATTAAAGAGCCGCGCCTTGAGACTTTTTTAGAGATGTTTCGCGGTGTCGCTAAAGATATTGGTGAATGGACGGTTTGGATTCTGGCCATTATGTTGGTGATGACTTTATGGCAGCGCTTTCCTTACCATATTTGGCGTTATGCGCATAAAGCCTTAGCGGTTGTTTATATTGCTCTGGCGTTTCACGGTGTCGTATTAGCACCGGCTGATTGGTGGTTGCAGCCTGCAGGCCTATTGCTGGCAGTGGTCACAGCTGTCGGTGTCTACTGCGCGTTGATTGCACTGAGTGGCCGTATTGGTCATACACGTCGTTATCAAGGTCGTGTAGTGAGTGTTAAACAGCATCCTGGTGATGTGCTCGAAGTGACCTGCCAGTTACCGAAACAATGGGAGCATCAGCCGGGGCAGTTTGCCTTTATAACCCTTGACCGCTTTGAAGGTGCGCATCCCTTTACAGTCAATAGTGCCAGTCGTGGTGACGGTCAAGTGCGCTTTGCAATTAAGGCTTTGGGCGATTACACCGCACGTTTACAGACTGAGTTAGATGTGGGCCGAGCGGTTATTATTGAGGGGCCTTATGGCTGCTTTGATATGCAGCACGATAGTGGCAGTCAGCAAATATGGATCGGTGCAGGTATCGGTATCACGCCCTTTATTGCTTGGCTTGAATCCTTGCAAGCTCATCCTGAGCAAGCACCGCAGGCGACCTTATATTATTGTGTAAAAAATGCTCAAGAAGACCAGTTTTCTGAACAGTTACAACGTTTATGTGCTGCGTTACCCAATATTACTTTGCAGTTGCATTACAGTGATCAATACGGGCATTTAACGGCTGATAAGGTACTGCAGGGTCAATCTGCGGATACTCATATATGGTTCTGTGGTCCACAAAATTTTGCTCAAGCGTTACAACAGGGTATGCAAGCGCAGGGCAGTCCCGCAGGTAACTTTCATAAAGAATACTTCCAGATGCGTTAAGGCTGGACGCTGACGAGCGGTGTGCTAAGCATGCCGCAAAGCCCGCATTAGACTATTGAGTATCGGACGAGTGATATAACCAATCAATCTCAGGATAATCAGCAAAAGCACTGGGGAATAGATATTCGCCGCTAAAAAAGGGCGCATTGACTTGCTGCCATGCTGGCTGAAAAGGGATGGCAGTGTGCTGCAACGCATCGGCCAGTAGCGTGGTGCAATATAAATGTTCGCTGCTGCGCTCTGCTAAGACAAAGGGTTGCTGTAACTGTTGCAGGACGCGTTGAGCCGCGCGCTGATTTTCTTGCTCAGTCACAAAACGCGGTCTGGCTATCGCAAAGCTGTGCGCAAATTGCGGGGCAATAAACTCGCTGAGGGTTGAGGCCAGCACTTGGTCACTGCGCTGCGGGTCGTCATCGGTGGTGGCATGCACAATCAGCGGTTCAGGTTGCAGGCTAACCACCATGCCAATATGTGAAAATTCACTTTTGCTCAGAGTTTGAATGAACTGGCTTTCGGCTGATGTGCCTGCGCGAAATACCCAGTCACCCACAGCTAATGGCGGCAGCGTCGCTGTTTGAAATACAGGACGCACCGCCGGCGCTGGGGCAATATAAAGCAGCATAAATAAACCAACGATTGCGCTGATCAGTAGCGCAATCGGTAGGTGCTGCTGTTTAAGTCTGACTAGCATGTTGAACATGGCGTGTTAAGTATGCTGATCGATGCAGCCTTACAGGGATACTTTCCAGCCATCTTCAGTTTTTGCTAAGACAATATTTTCTTGTTTCACTGGTGCATCTTCTTTTTTGTAGTGAATGGTTGCAACTAAGCTGGCCCGGGTCTTCTCATCGTTATATTCGGTTTTTGAATAGCTCACATCTTTCACGCCACCAAAACGGATGGCGCGTGAACTGGTATCTGCCAACATCATGCTGAGTTTGCCACGGACCATTGCATGCTGTTCTTTGCTTGCATCAGTTGGGATTTCCAGTGTCTGCATCACACCATCAATATCATTGGCGAGGATGGCATCGACATATTTTTTTGCTACTTGTTCTGGTGAATTACTGGCTGAGCAGGCGATTAACAAGGCTGCAGTCAGCAGCATAAATAGACCATTACGCAGAGTTTGCATGAGACTTCCTTAGTAAAAGAGGGTGTGATGGATGCAGTATAACTGTTGTGGTATTTGAGCGAAGACATCAGCAATAGTTTGTTGGGCATGATGTATTATTTTGTACTTTTTAGCATGGTTAACAGAGTAAGTTAGACACTTTGTAATTATTTTATAGACGACTGGTCTAATTTGATTTATCTTAGCGCCACTCGAGTTGTTAGGTAATTTAAATATCGGGCGGGCTGGATATCGCCGCCGCTGTTTACCCTTATAGGAGTCACCGAACCATGCTTAATTTTGATTTTTACAACCCCACGCATATCAGTTTTGGCCAAGGACATATTGCTAAGTTAGATAGTTTCGTCCCTATGGATGCCAAGGTTATGGTGTTGTTTGGTGGCCAAAGCGCCCAGCGCACCGGCACTTTAGATGAAGTGCAGCAGGCACTGGGCGCGCGCCAAGTGCTTTTGTTTGGTGGTGTTGAGGCTAACCCGACTTATGAAAAGTTGATGCAAGCTGTAGAAATTGCTCGAGAGCAAAAAATTGATTTCTTGCTGGCCGTCGGTGGCGGCTCAGTGATTGATGGTGCAAAATTTGTTGCAGCTGCTATCCCTTACGTGGGCGAACCATGGAATATCTTATTGACTGGCGGCCGCGATATTAAAGCAGCGTTACCCATAGGTACGGTATTAACCTTAGCGGCAACGGGTTCAGAGATGAATAACGGCAGTGTCATTACCCGTAAATCTTTGCAATCTAAATTACCTTTCCATAGCGACTTAGTGTTTCCCAAGTTTTCTATTCTTGATCCCGCCAAAAGTTTTACTTTGCCTGAGCGCCAAGTTGCCAACGGCGTAGTGGATGCCTTTGTGCATGTGATTGAGCAATATTTAACCTATCCAGTGAATGCACCGGTGCAAGACCGTTTTGCTGAAGGCTTATTGCAAACGTTAATTGAGCAAGGCCCATTAGCGCTGAGCCAGCCTGATGATTATGAGGTGCGCGCTAATCTGATGTGGGTTGCAACCTTGGCACTGAATGGTTTGATTGGTGCAGGTGTGCCGCAAGATTGGTCTACACACTTAATTGGCCATGAACTGACTGCGTTATATAGCTTAGACCATGCGCAAACTCTAGCGATTATTTTGCCTGCGATGATGCAAGAGCGCCGTGCAGCTAAAGGTGAGAAATTACTGCAATACGCAGAGCGAGTGTGGAATCTACGTGATGGTGAGGCCGAGCAGCGCATTGATACTGCGATTGAAAAAACCCGCGCATTCTTTGAAAGTCTAGGCGTAAAAACCTACCTTAAAGATTACAACCTTGGGCAAGATGCTGTTGAAACAGCGCTAAAGCAGCTTGAGCAGCACGGCATGCTGAAACTGGGTGAGCATCAGGATATTGATCTGGCGGTGAGCCGTCGGGTGCTTGAAGCCAGTCTTTAATTATATTTTTAGGAGTTCTATATGACCCAATCTACTCAGAGTAATCGCCGTGTCGTTCTGGCCTCGCGCCCGCATGGTGCGCCAACGCCAGCTAACTTCCGTCTTGAAGAGCAAGCCATTCCGACCCCAGCAGACGGTCAGGTGTTGCTGCGTACGGTGTATTTATCCCTTGACCCGTATATGCGTGGACGCATGAGTGATGGCCCGTCCTACGCTGAACCGGTCGCCGTCGATGATGTCATGGTCGGTGCTGTGGTCAGTCGTGTGGTGGAGTCAAAGCATGCAAAATTTGCCAAAGGTGATTGGGTGTTAGCCAATAGCGGTTGGCAAGATTATGCAGTCAGTGATGGTGCTGACTTAATGCCGCTCGGCAACGCACCGAAGAATCCATCGTATGCCTTGGGGATTCTCGGCATGCCAGGCTTTACTGCCTATATGGGCTTGCTCGATATTGGTAAACCCAAAGAAGGCGAGACCCTTGTGGTGGCTGCGGCGACTGGTCCAGTTGGCGCTACGGTTGGGCAAATCGGTAAGATCAAAGGCTGCCGTGTTGTTGGTGTTGCCGGAGGTGTTGAAAAATGCCGTTATGCGGTCGAAGTGCAAGGTTTTGATGCCTGTATCGATCACCATGCGGAAGACTTTGCTGAGCAATTGGCGCAAGCCTGTCCGCAAGGCATTGATGTGTACTATGAGAACGTTGGCGGTAAAGTCTTTGATGCCGTACTGCCGCTACTCAATACTAAAGCGCGTATTCCAGTGTGTGGTGTGATTGCTAACTACAACGCTACCGCTTTGCCATCTGGCCCAGATCGTTTGGGGCTACTGATGAGCACAATCTTGATTAAGCGCTTAACAGTGCAAGGCTTTATCATTTTTGATGACTACGCATCGCGTTACCCAGAATTTAGCGCCGATATGCAAAAGTGGTTGGCTAATCAGCAAATGACCTACCGTGAAGACCTCGTAGCAGGCCTAGCCAATGCGCCAGAAGCCTTTATTGGCCTATTGCAGGGCAGTAATTTTGGTAAGTTGGTAATTCAAGTGGGGGCTGAAGAGTAGTAATTAGCATCTTTTAGAGAGTGTGGTGAAGTACAAATAGGCCTGCCTTTTTGTGCTTCACTGCAACTCATAACTTGTAGTGTGAGTTGCATCAGGACTTTGGATATTGAGACAGACTACATCTGCGGTGTTAGTCTCATTTTAAGCCAAACTTGAGTGACAACTATGAAGACTCTCTTAGATAAGCACACAGCAAAAACCGAGCAGGCCTTCAGAGCTATTGCTCATATGGCAACTGCAAGTCTGCCAGCTTTAATGGATGATGATTTTTCCTCTCGCTTAACTGATGCTGACTTTATGCGTATCGCCGTGCTGCTGGCGCAAAAAAGTTATGACGAAGGCGGCTGTCCAATTGGTGCAGTGATTGTGAATAACTCAACCAATCAGATAGTCGGTAAAGGTCACAACACTCTTACCCAAGAAAACCATCCTTATAATCACGGCGAAACCTCAGCGATACGGGATGCGGGCCGCCTTGATTTTAGCCAGACCACCATCTATACCAGCCTGAGTCCATGTGTGGTCTGCGCTACGCTTGTGTATATGCGTGGGTTTAGCCGTGTGGTGGTGGGTGATATCACCAATGCGTCCGGCACCGAAGCACTGCTTCAAGAAAAAGGCGTGCAGGTGGATATTTTAGAAGACCAGCAAGGTATCGAGATCTACGCGCGCTTTCGTGCGGAAAAGCCTGAGCAAGATTTAGAAGATTGGCAGGGGTTGAGTGCTGTGTATAAAAATACCTAACACGCCTGTGACGTTTTGGGCTTTTCTATCAGCCAGACATCAATGTAAGTATTATTATAAATTATGTCTCAAAATTCATAAAATCTGAGACAGTTTGTGTGTTTTGTGATATTCATATCTCAATAAGTGAGGATATTGAGATATGAATATCAAGATACCGCCTGCTGTTGAGGCTAATGCTTTTGCAACCATTACTAAAAACTATCCAGATAAGCTTGAGCAATACTTTGAGTTTTATAACCCTATGGATAAAAAAGGTAGGTATCTACCTTATGATGAGCTAAGGCATCGGATTGATAGTGGATTAGATCATAAACTTGTTTGGTCTCTAACAAAACTATCCAGAAATAGACAACAAACTGCGTTGATTGAGCTGGGTGAGCCAGCTACGCCATGTGGTTATATGTTGACTCCACTTATCCAAAAAGCCGTTTCAGAAGTTGATAGAAATACCACAACTGCATCTCTCGAATGGATAAGTAGTAAAGTTGGTGAGAATTCGCAGTTGGAATATTGGCTCAATGACTTAATTGAAGACGAGTCAATTAGCAGTAGCCAGCTCGAGGGTGCGGCAACTACTACGCAAGTGGCTAAAGAGCTCATAAAACGCAATCGTAAGCCACGTTCAGAAGATGAGCGGATGATTGTCGGCAACTATAAAATGATGCTGCACGCTTGGGAAATGCGCGATCAGCCGTTGTCTTTAGACTTAATCACCGAACTGCATAAAATTGGTGTTGAGGGGATTGATGACGATGCCTATGCGCCTGGACATTTTAGGCGGTCAAACACTATCCATGTGGTCAATGCCGATGGGGCGATTGTGCATACTCCGCCGTCTTGTGAAAACCTTGAAAATCGACTGCAAGCCATCGTGGCATGGGCTAATTCTAATCACGATACAAGCGACTGTTCTGACTCTATCCATCCGGTTATTAAAGCCATCGTTCTGCATTTTTGTATTGGCTACGAGCACCCTTTTAAAGATGGTAATGGCCGTGTTGCTCGTGCTTTATTTTATTGGTTTATGTTTAAAAAAGACTTTTCTGCGTTTAGATATATCGCCATCAGCGTTTTATTAAAAAAAGCACCGGTGCAGTACGGTAAAAGCTATTTGCATACTGAAACAGATCAAATGGATCTGACCTATTTTATCGAGTATCAAGCAGGCATTATCATTAGAGCGATTGATAAGTTTAAACAAGCCTATACAAGTGCTGCTTTGCAGATCGATCAGTTTAATGTCTGGCTGTTTACTTCAGGACTGTATAAAAAACTGACTGATAAGCAACGAATGGTTTGTCAGGTCGCCAAAAGCGGTGCAACGACTCAGTTCACCAGCAGAAATGTTGAAAAAAATCTAGGTTGCTCCTACAACACTGCATCAGCAGTACTAAATGGTCTTGTGGATTTAAAGCTGTTTAAGAAGACTAAAGAGGGCAGGGAGTGGGTGTATGTTATGGAAGATAAAGATCAAATAATTAAAGGCTGGACTGATTAAGATGTTCCGTTAAGTATAGAATTTTTGGTCACGCCGATCTAAACGCTAGAGAATCTTATGCTCCCCAACTCTTTCTTCAATCGCCCCGCACTCGAACTTGCCCCTGACTTATTAGGCAAGGTGATGCGCTATTGCCACCAAGGTGTGTGGCTCAGTGCTCGAATCATTGAAACTGAAGCCTATTTGCTGGCGGAGAAGGGCAGCCACTCTTCATTGGGTTATACCGAAAAACGTCAAGCGCTGTTTAAGGATGGCGGCACCATCTATATGTACTATTCGCGCGGTGGTGATTCAATTAATTTCAGTGCTCAAGGTCCTGGCAATGCCGTGCTGATTAAGTCAGGTTATCCGTATTTTGATGAATTATCGCCGGAGTCCACCTTAAGTATTTTGCAAGCCAATAATCCAGACCGCCAAGGCCAGCCACGGCCGCTGCATAAGCTTTGCGCGGGGCAAACCTTATTGTGTAAAAGCCTCGGCCTCAAGGTGCCTGATTGGGATAATCAGACCTTTGCTGCTGAGCGTTTTTATGTGGAGGATTGCGGTTTAGTCCCGCAGGAGATTATTCAAACTACGCGCTTGGGGATTACTGCAGGGCGCGATGAGCATTTACCTTACCGCTTTGTCGATGCTGAGTTTGCACGCCATTGTACGAAAAACCCCTTGCGTCGTGGTCAACGTGAGGGGCAGGATTTCTGGCGTTTAGCAGGCGACTCAAAGGATTCTTAGGTTTTGGTGACCACATGCGCTGCTAAGGTGCGAATTGAACCCAATTGTTGGCTGATCAGTAACAACTGCGTTTGTAATAGGCGCAGGGTGTCATCTTCCTCTTCGGGTAAGTCACGCAAGCGGTAAGACTGTTTTTGTTCTGCTTCGCAATCTACATCGATTGGCTCGCGCTTAATTAACTGATGCGCAATGTGCTCAAGGCTGTTTGCTAGCAGTTGTGCTTCTTGGTTGAGCATCAAGTAAGTGGGCGCGTGAGCGAGGTTTTCGCGGTGTGCACCTAGCGCAGAAATATAGCTGAGCAAGGTGTGCGAGAGCAGCAGAAAACGGAAGCCAATATCAGTTTGTCGGCGAAAATGTCCGGGCTCTTTGAGCATATTAGTCAGCGTACTCGATAGCGCTGCATCGGCGTTGTGCGCATTGCGCCGGGCGACACGGTAGGCCATATCATCAGTTTTGCCTTGGGTGTACTCCAGCATAATTTGTTTTAAGTAGTTGCCGTTACTGCTTAATGTTTGGGCTAATACCACATTTAACCGGCGGCCTTGCCAGTCCGGCAAGATCAGAAAAACTGCTAAACCAGCAATCGCACTACCAATTAAGGTGTCAGTCAGGCGTGGCAAAAACAAGTTATAACCATCGCCAATTTGGTTAAAGCAGAACAACACCATCAAGGTGATAAAGGCAGTGGAGAGCATGTAATGGTTGGTGCGCGTTGCGAAATAGGCGACGCCGGCTACGACCGCAATCATGGCTTGAATCCATAACTCTGGGAACAATTCAAACAACACCCAACTGGTAGCCAAGCCTAAAATGGTTCCAACCACGCGCTCCACCAGACGTGCGCGTGTAGCACCGTAGTTCGGCTGGCAGACAAACACTGTAGTCAATAAAATCCAGTAACCTTGGTCAGGATGTAAGGTTTGCATTACGCCATAACAGGCTGCCACAGCAATAGTGAGGCGCAATGCGTGGCGAAACAGCAAGGAGTGAATACTGAAGTTTTGGCTGATGCGCTCAAAGGCTTCTTTGAGCGATTTGGGGTCGCGATCAAGAATAGTACTGTCTTGCGTCAGAGCGACTACATCTGGGTTGGCGGCATCACGCAGCAAGTGATCCAAGGCGCTGAGGTTGTTGGATAAAGCGCGTAACGAGCGTAATAAATCACGCCATTGCGGGTTGTTTTGTTGTTTAAGATAGGCGATGGCGGCTTGTAAGTCCTCTAAGGCCGCACTGTGGCCGCCACCGTAATCAAAGGGTTGGCGCAGCTCAATGGCTTTAGCCAGCGCTTTACAGCCATCACCTTGCTGGCGCAATAAGCGCAGGCAGCGAAATAACACGTCGCTGTGGAAGAACGCTTTTGACAGCTCCTGGTACTGATAATGCGAGGAGCTGGCGCGCTCATGAATATCTTGTGCGAGAAAGTACAGCTTCAAGTAACGCTTCACTTTACTGCTGCTACGGCCGCCTACACGGTGCAAAATAAGTGTTTTTGTATCGTTTAAAGCGGCCACTACACGACTATTTTGTTTGGCAATAATCAGGCGATGGCCTTCGATATCCATATTGCGCAATGGCTCAAACAGCGCTGATTTAGCTTTTAAGTAGGCGCATTGCTCACGAAATAAGCGCGCTAAACTATGCTGTAAGGGCTGTTGGGAAAAAATACCGTACCACAGCACTGAGAGCACGCCATAAATAGCCGCGCCTGCGACCAGCAGTAGCGGTTGTTGCGAAAGGGAAACCGAGGTATCACCGCTTTGCTCCAAGCCAATCATGGTATAGATGGCTAAAATCAGCGTGGCATAAGCTACAGTGGCGTAACGCTCACCCAAGGCACCCAGCATAATCAGGCAGAAGGTAGCGCTACAGAGCGCGCTAATAAAAAACCAAGGGTAGGGGTGCAGTAGCTCAACGCTAATTGAGGTCAGTAAAAACAGCACTAGGGTGACGCAAATAGATAGTAAACGCCCCTGCCAGCTGTCATCCGACTCGGCTAAAGCACTGGCGATCACGCCTAAAAACAGAGGCGTGAGGAGTTCCATTTGTGCGTGGTACCAGCTCCAAGTCATGCAACATGCCAGTGCAATAAAAAAGCGCACACTCGGCCCAAAGCGCTCCAACGCCCACAGGCGGCGTAGAGAATGACTTAAAGATAGGGAGTTCATAATGTTCCTTGTGCCAGTCCAGGGTTAGCGGTACTCATCAAGCAGAGCTTAGGCTGGCACAAGATCGAGATAGCGGCAAGTGGAGTTAGGCTTCTAAACGCCAAAAACGTTGGTCTTGTAAGGATTGGGTGGATACATAACGTGGTTCACCGCTGATGGCTTCAAGTTCAGTGGTGCCACCAAGTTGGTCAACAATGCGGTAACGAATACCTTGCAGTGCATCTTCGAGTGGGTAAAGACGTTTAATTTGTTCAGCTAATTTATCTAGGGTCGACATCTTGCAGCTCCATATTGATGTGACAATTTCATCAATGCCTTTGAGCAAAAACTGGGAAAACAGTTCATTTGCATTGGCATGTTTATTTTTCTAGCGCGCACAATACCACTGACTGGCCTTGAGCGCTGTTAGAGTAAAGTCGATATTAAAGCTATATCAACTATTGTTGATATAGCTGTTGCCGTGCTGGTCATCTGCGTTTAAACTGCGCAACCTATGAGTACAGCCGCGCCATTATCTACATTTAGTCCATTGGACGCCTTAGCTGCTTTTTGTAAAGCTGCTGGCGAGCCTTTGCGTTTGAATATTTTACGGGTGCTGAGTAACGACTCCTTTGGTGTTTTAGAGTTGGCGCAGATTTTTGCTACCGGCCAGTCCGGTGTCAGTCACCATTTAAAGGTGTTGACCCAGGCCGGCTTAGTCACCTCACGCCGTGAAGGCAATGCGATTTTTTACCGTCGCAGTTTGCCGCAAGGTCAGAGTACCGATGAATTGTTACACAATGCTTTATTGGACACTTTAGATGCGCAAGCAGTGCCCATTGAAGTCGCGCAGCGCATTAAAGATGTACATGCGCAGCGCGCTGAGGCCAGCCAAGAATTTTTTGAGCGTATGGCCGGTGATTTTCAAAGTCGCCAAGATTTAATTGCGGGCTTGCCGCAGTTTCGCGACAGCTTATTAGCCTTGCTGGACTCCTTAACCTTTGCAGCAGATGCCACAGCATTAGAAGTGGGGCCGGGTGATGGTGGTTTTTTAGCCGAATTATCCAGCCGTTTTCGGCAGGTGCGTGCACTGGATAACAGTGCGCAAATGCTAGAGTTGGCGCGGCAAACCTGCGTTAAGCAGTGTTTAGAGAATGTGGAGTTACAACTGGCTGATGCGTTGCACGATGACGTAGCAGCCGCAGATTGTGTTGTGGTTAATATGGTTTTACACCACTTTGCTGCGCCGGCTGAGGCTTTGTGCCTGCTGGCGCGACTCGTTAAGCCAGGTGGCAGCCTATTGATTACAGAGTTATGCCGTCACGACCAAGATTGGGCCAAGCAGGCCTGCGGCGATCTATGGTTAGGTTTTGATCAGGACGAACTGGCCCAGTGGGCCGATGCCGCAGGACTGATACCCAGTGAAAGTCTTTACTTGGGTTTAAAAAACGGCTTTCAAATTCAGCTGCGGCATTTTGCCAAGCCGGATTCACGAAGCACCCTCACGCACCGGTAGTTAAAGGAACCGACATGAGCGAATATTCGATTTTTACTTCAGAATCTGTATCTGAAGGGCACCCCGATAAGATTGCAGACCAAATTTCTGACGCAGTACTTGACGCTATCATCACCGAAGACAAGCAAGCACGTGTGGCCTGTGAAACTTTAGTGAAAACCGGTGTGGCGATTGTGGCTGGCGAAATCACCACTGATGCGTGGATTGATTTAGAGCAGCTGGTGCGCGATGTGATCGTAGATATCGGCTACAACAGCTCTGACGTCGGCTATGACGGCGCAACCTGCGGCATTATCAATATCATTGGTAAGCAGTCATCAGAAATCGCTCAAGGTGTTGACCGCGTCAGCCCTGAGGATCAGGGTGCCGGTGACCAAGGTTTAATGTTTGGTTATGCCAGTAATGAAACCGACGTACTGATGCCTGCACCTATTACTTTTGCGCACCGCTTAATGGAGCGCCAAGCTGAAGCGCGTAAAGCTGGCGTACTGCCATGGTTGCGTCCGGATGCAAAAAGCCAAGTCACCTGTCGTTATGAAAACGGTAAGGTTGTAGGTATTGATGCGGTGGTGTTATCCACTCAGCACAGCCCAGACGTCTCGCAGAAAGATCTTGAAGAAGCGGTGATGGAGCTGATTGTTAAGCACACCTTACCTGCTGAATTACTGCACAAAGATACGCAGTACCACATCAACCCAACTGGTAAGTTTGTGATTGGTGGCCCTGTGGGTGACTGCGGTTTAACAGGTCGTAAAATTATCGTTGATACTTACGGTGGTATGGCGCGTCACGGTGGTGGTGCATTCTCGGGTAAAGATCCATCTAAAGTTGACCGCAGTGCCGCGTACGCTGGCCGTTATGTAGCGAAAAATATCGTTGCTGCTGGTTTAGCTGAGCGTTGCGAGATCCAAGTATCTTACGCCATTGGTGTCGCACAGCCGACTTCAATCTCTTTGAATACCTTCGGTACCGGTAAGATCAGCGATGAGCAAATCATCAAACTGGTCCGTGACGTGTTTGACCTGCGTCCATACGCTATTACCAATATGCTCGACTTGTTGCACCCGATGTATCAAGCCACTGCGTCTTATGGTCACTTCGGCCGCACGCCTTACGAAATGACGGTGGGTGATGACACCTTTACCGCATTTACCTGGGAAAAAACCGACCGCGCGGAAGCATTACGCGCCTCTGCCGGTCTGTAATACGCGATAAAACAACAGCTTTACGCTTGGCGTAGGGCTGTTGTGCTTTAAGTGCTGATTGTTTTTAAATCATTACGCCACCTCATAGAATCTGCTTGAGCTCTTGCCTGTACTATCCCCAGCGCATTTTGTGCTGTCTTTAATGCCGCCTTCTGCGCGGTTATCCGCTATAATCCTCGCTTTGATTTGTCGCAATGATTGCCCCCTGCGTTTAGGTGGGCGAAAATAGCCGTCTTTATTTTATTTTAGCGTCAGGAGATTCAGTAATGCCCAGCCGTCGTGAGCGAGCCAATGCCATTCGCGCCCTCAGCATGGATGCTGTGCAACAAGCCAACAGTGGCCACCCGGGTGCCCCAATGGGCATGGCCGATATCGCCGAAGTTCTGTGGCGTGATCATCTGAAGCACAATCCAAAAAATCCAAACTGGTTAGACCGTGACCGCTTTGTGCTGTCCAATGGCCATGGTTCAATGTTGCTGTATTCGTTACTGCACCTGACCGGCTATGATGTCAATTTGGATGATTTAAAAAGCTTCCGTCAATTGCACAGTCGCACCCCAGGTCACCCTGAGTACGGTTACACCGCTGGCGTTGAAACCACCACTGGTCCATTGGGTCAGGGTTTAGCTAACGCAGTGGGTTTTGCTTTAGCTGAAAAGGTTATGGCTGCACAATTTAATCGTCCCAAGCACGACATCGTTGATCACCAAACCTACGTGTTCTTAGGTGATGGCTGCTTGATGGAAGGTATTTCCCATGAAGTCTGCTCATTAGCCGGAACTTTAGGCCTGAACAAACTGACTGCATTTTATGATGACAATGGTATTTCCATTGATGGTCAGGTGCAGGGCTGGTTCAGTGATGACACCCCGCGCCGTTTTGAAGCTTACGGCTGGCATGTGATCCGTAACGTTGACGGTCACAACCCAGATGAAATTGAAGTGGCCATTGAAGCTGCACGTGAAAGCGATAAGCCGACTTTGATTTGCTGCAAAACCGTGATTGGTTTTGGCTCACCGAATCGTGGTGGTAAAGAAACCAGCCATGGTGCGCCGTTAGGTGCGGAAGAAATCGCCTTAACCCGCGCTGAACTGAACTGGCCGCACGGCCCGTTTGAAATTCCTGCTGATATCTACGCTGAGTGGAACGCAGACGCAGCTGGCGCTAAAGCTGAAGCTGAGTGGGATGCGCGTTTTGCCGCTTATGCTGCTGAGTTCCCAGAGCTGGCTGCTGAGTTCACCCGCCGCATGGCTGGTGACTTACCCGCTGACTTTGCTGAAAAAGCTGCGCAGTACATTGCTGAAGTAGCAGCCAAAGGCGAAAGCATTGCCAGCCGTAAAGCCAGTCAAAACAGCCTGAATGCTTACGGTCCATTACTGCCTGAACTCCTCGGTGGTTCTGCTGACCTTGCGGGCTCTAACCTGACCTTATGGGATGGTTGTAAGGGCGTATCGGATGTTGATGCTTCTGGTAACTACGTATTCTACGGTGTGCGTGAATTTGGTATGAGCGCCATTATGAATGGTGTGGCGCTGCACGGCGGTTTGATTCCTTACGGCGCAACCTTCCTGATGTTTATGGAATATGCGCGCAACGCTGTACGCATGTCAGCGTTGATGAAGCAGCGTGTGCTCTATGTGTTTACCCATGACTCCATTGGTTTGGGTGAAGACGGTCCAACCCACCAGCCGATTGAGCAACTCACCAGTCTGCGTACCACACCGAATCTCGATACTTGGCGTCCATGTGATGCGGTTGAGTCTGCGGTGTCGTGGAAATACTCGTTAGAGCGTAAACACGGCCCTAGCGCGCTGATCTTTAGCCGTCAGAATCTTGATCACCAAGAGCGCACTGCTGCGCAAATCGCTGATATCGAGCGCGGTGGTTATGTGTTGAAAGATTGTGCGGGCGAGCCTGAGCTGATCTTAATCTCAACCGGTTCTGAAGTGGGTCTAGCGGTCAATGCTTATAACGCATTGACTGAGCAAGGCCATAAAGTGCGTGTGGTTTCTATGCCCTGCACCAGCGTATTTGATGCGCAAGATGCTGAGTACAAGCAAGCGGTATTGCCCATCGAAGTCGGTGCGCGTATTGCCATTGAAGCGGCGCACGCAGACTTTTGGTACAAGTACGTTGGCCTTGATGGTCGCGTAATTGGCATGACCACCTACGGTGAATCAGCGCCAGCCAACCAACTGTTTGAGATGTTCGGCTTTACGCTGGACGATGTACTCAACGTCGCTGCTGAGTTGCTCGACGACGAATAAACACTGCGGTGCCATTGTGATACCGCGCAGAGCCTGATGCTGTGCGCGGTTTATTTTGTAAAGCGTTCGCTAAAGGATAGCTATGTCTGCACGCCCATTTCGAGTTGCACTTAATGGATACGGCCGTATCGGTCGTTGCGTGTTGCGTGCATTAAGTGAGCGCAGCGGTGGCGCTAACTTTGAAATCATTGCGCTCAATGATGTAGCTGACCAAGCCAGTATTGAATACCTCACCCGTTTTGACTCCACGCACGGACGTTTCCCCGGTGAAGTGCGAGTGGACGGTGATTGCCTGCATATCGATGGTGTCTGTGTCAAAGTACTCTGTGCTGAAACGCCCGAAGAAATTGACTGGGCGGCTTTGGATATTGATCTGCTCCTAGAGTGCTCCGGACAATACACCACCCGTGCCGATGCCCAGCGTTTTCTCGATGCGGGTGTGCCGCGCATTTTGTTATCGCAGCCGATGGATAGCGCCGCGGACGTGGATGCTACTATCGTGTATGGCGTGAATCAAAGCGCGTTAAATGGCAGTGAAAAGATTGTCTCCAATGCCTCCTGTACCACTAACTGCGGTGTACCTTTGTTGCAGTTGTTGGAGCAGCAGATTGGCGTTGAACATGCTTTTATTAATACCATTCACTCAGCCATGAATGATCAGCCGGTCATTGACGCTTACCACCATAAAGACTTGCGCCGCACCCGCTCTGCGTTTCAGTCGGTGGTGCCGGTTTCGACCGGTTTAGCCCGTGGTATTGAGCGCTTGTTGCCGGAATTGACCGGTAAAATCCAAGCCAAAGCCATGCGCGTCCCTACGGTCAACGTCTCCTGCTTAGATATCACCCTGCAGATGCAGCGTGATACCAGCATTACAGAAATTAATGCTTTATTTAAGCAGGCCGCAGCGCAGGGTGCGCTGCAAGGCTTGATTAACTACACCGAATTACCACACGCCAGCTGCGACTTTAACCATGATCCGCATTCAGCTATTTTGGATGCCAGCCTGACGCGCATGAGCGGCCCACGCATGCTCAATATTGTCGCCTGGTTTGATAACGAATGGGGCTTTGCCAATCGTATGCTGGATGTGGCTGAACATTTTTTAAACGTTGCTTGTACCACTAACCGCTCAGTAAAGGACTGAAATTCATGACAGTGTTAAATATGACTGACCTTGATCTTACCAACCAACGCGTATTGATTCGTGAAGATCTGAACGTGCCAGTAAAAGACGGTGTTGTGCAAAGTGATGCACGGATTGTGGCGGCGTTACCCACCATCCGTTTAGCCTTGGAAAAAGGCGCGGCAGTGATGATCTGCTCACACCTTGGTCGTCCTGATGAAGGCCAGTTTAGTGAAGAAAACAGCCTTGCACCTGTTGCTGTCTATTTAAGTAAAGCACTGGGTCGCGACGTACCTTTGGTCCGTGATTACCTGAATGGCGTTGCAGTCGCACCGGGTGAGATCGTGCTACTGGAAAACGTACGCTTTAACAGCGGCGAAAAGAAAAACACCGATGCCTTAGCCCAGCAATACGCGGCACTTTGCGATGTATTTGTCATGGATGCCTTTGGTACCGCACACCGCGCACAGGGTTCCACCCATGGCGTGGCGAAGTTTGCCAAAGTTGCTTGCGCAGGCCCTTTATTGTCGGCAGAGCTGGCTGCATTGGGTAAAGCACTGGGCGCACCCGCCAAGCCGATGGCAGCAATTGTCGCTGGCTCAAAAGTATCCACCAAGCTCGATGTACTGACCAGCCTGTCTGATCTGTGCGACCAGCTGATTGTTGGTGGTGGTATCGCTAATACCTTCTTAGCAGCGGCGGGTTTCCCAGTCGGTAAGTCGTTGTACGAAGCGGATTTGATTGATACGGCTAAAGCGATTGCCGCTAAAGTGAGTGTGCCATTGCCAGTTGACGTAGTGGTGGCTAAAGCCTTTGCTGCCGACGCAGAAGCAACAGTGAAGGCTGTGGCTGATGTAGCTGCAGACGATATGATTCTGGATATCGGCCCCGAGACTGCTAAGCAGTTTGCTGAACTATTGAAAAGCTCAAAAACTATTCTGTGGAACGGCCCAGTGGGCGTATTTGAGTTTGATCAGTTCGCCAATGGCACCCAGGTGCTGGCGCAAGCGATTGCTGATAGCGACGCGTTTTCAATCGCTGGTGGCGGTGATACGCTGGCAGCCATTGATAAGTATAATGTGGCCGATAAAATTTCGTATATCTCAACCGGTGGTGGCGCTTTCCTTGAGTTTGTGGAAGGCAAAGTTTTACCAGCGGTAGCAATTTTAGAAGAGCGCGCTAAAGGCTAAGTAGCCTGCGTGTGAACTGACAGTAACCGGCTTACATAGAGTGGGCCGGGTAGATTTTAATGACCTTGCGGGGAAATAATTATGGCTCTTATTAGCATGCGTCAAATGCTTGATCACGCCGCCGAGTTTGGCTACGGCGTACCAGCCTTTAACGTGAATAACCTAGAACAAATGCGCGCGATTATGGAAGCAGCGGATAAAACCGACTCTCCAGTGATAGTACAAGCATCGGCTGGCGCGCGTAAATATGCTGGCGCACCGTTCTTACGTCACCTGATTTTAGCGGCAATTGAAGAGTTCCCACATATTCCAGTGTGTATGCACCAAGACCACGGCACCAGCCCTGATGTCTGCCAGCGTTCCATCCAGTTGGGCTTCTCATCTGTAATGATGGACGGCTCACTCGGTGAAGACGGCAAAACGCCCATGGACTATGACTACAACGTCGATGTCACCCGTCGCACTGTTGCTCTAGCCCACGCCTGTGGTGTGTCAGTGGAAGGTGAGCTGGGCTGCTTAGGTAGCTTAGAAACCGGTATGGCTGGCGAAGAAGACGGCATCGGCGCTGAAGGCGTATTGGATATGGAGCAAATGCTCACTGATCCAGAAGAAGCTGCTGACTTTGTGCAGAAAACTAAAGTTGATGCCTTGGCAATTGCTATCGGTACCAGCCACGGTGCGTACAAGTTCACTAAGCCACCCACAGGTGACACCTTAGCGATTGAGCGCATTAAAGAAATTCACAAGCGCATTCCTAATACGCACTTAGTGATGCACGGCTCCAGCTCGGTACCACAAGAGTGGCTAGAAATTATCAACCAGTACGGCGGCGACATTAAAGAAACCTACGGCGTACCGGTAGAAGAAATCGTTGAAGGCATTAAGCACGGCGTGCGTAAGGTCAACATTGACACTGACTTACGTCTGGCTTCAACCGGTGCCATGCGTCGTCATATGGCGTTAAACCCAAGCGAATTTGATCCACGTAAATTCTTCGCAGCCACCGTTGTCGCGATGCGTGATATTTGTATCGACCGTTACGAAGCTTTTGGTGCTGCAGGCCAGGCCTCAAAAATTAAGCCGGTATCCTTAGAAGTGATGTATCAGCGTTACGCCAGTGGCGAGCTGTATGCAAATATCAAATAAGTAAACCGTGCTCAGAAACCCGCCCACTCTAGATAAGAGTTGGCGGGTTTTTTATTGGCTGCAGAGTGTCGTTCGGCGTTATTTTGGCTGGGTATGCTCGATTTTTATGTTGATGGCGTGTACATGTCAGATGTATATGTCGAAATTATCGTATTTTATCGACACATAAAATTGTCATGTCGAAATAATGCCGTTTCATCGACATATAAATCGCATATGTCGATGCGGTGTACATATCTATTTTGTCTGCATGTTCATCTGGACTGTGTTTCCACACAAAAGTCTGCATTTCACCCAGCGCTGCTTTATCATGGTTGCATTGATTATAAATAGAGGTGGTTATGCAAGGTCATCCTGAAGTTGTTGCGTGTTTAATTGAGCTGTTACGTGGCGAATTAGCGGCACGTGATCAGTACTTTATTCACTCGCGTTACTACGAAGATTTCGGCTTAACGCATCTTTACACCCGCATTAATCACGAGATGGAAGAAGAAACTCAGCACGCAGATGATATTTTGCGTCGTATTCTGTTTCTTGAGGGTACGCCAGATATGCGCCCGCATGCCTTTGAGGCAGGCACAACTGTACCCGAAATGCTGCGCACCGACTTAGCTTTGGAATACGCTGTACAAAAAAACCTCACCGACGCCATGGCATTGTGTGAAAAGCATCAAGACTATGTCACTCGCGATATGTTGCTCGCGCAACTGCGCGATACCGAAGAAGACCATACCTATTGGTTAGAAAAGCAATTGCGTTTGATTGAAATGTTGGGCTTGGAAAACTACCTACAGTCGCAGATTTAAGCTTAATTTGTTAGACAAAAATAGTGTTTATGATTAATCGAACTGAGCCATGCCTTGTGTGTACGCTCAGTTTTTTGTTTTATGCTGGGTAGAAAAAGATTCGGCACCGTCTCTGCGAGCAGTGTAACAACACGGCAGTCTCTCAGGCCTTATCATGCAATATTATGCACAAAAAGATCGAAGTAGATTGTGGCAAATAACTGGAATATCGCTGTCGATTTGGAATGTGAAATCAGGGCGTGAGACAAGGTCTGTGTCTATTGCGGAAACGAGTTTTTTCACACAAAGTGTCGACGCAAGCCTCCGCAAGCTGGGAGTACATCATTAGGCCTTCGGCGTCTGTCACTTAGCTAAACGGTGGGTGCTCTAGATCACAGCTGCTCATAGGAAAACTTTTAATGTCGAATGCCCGCATCATTGTTCTTACGTCGTTAGCCATGGTTGCTTTTGCAGGTAATTCATTGCTCTGCCGGGCGGCGCTCAGGGATACCAGTATCGACGCAGCCAGTTTTACGACTATTCGATTGATGTCCGGTGCCGTGGTGCTTTGGCTCATCGTACGAATGCGGCACAACTCACCTGGCGGTGCTGGCAACTGGATGTCTGCTTGTGCGTTGTTTGTGTATGCCGCCGGCTTTTCTTTTGCCTATACAAGCTTGTCTGCAGCAACCGGTGCGCTGCTACTCTTCGGTGCTGTCCAAGCGACCATGATTGGCTATGGGGTTTGGGTTGGGGAACGGCTGCATAAAGCGCAACTCATGGGTCTTGCCCTCGCTTTCGGGGGGCTCATTGGCCTTATGCTGCCGGGACTCTCAGCACCGCCACTCTATGGTTCGGTGTTGATGTTGGTGTCCGGTATTGCATGGGGCATCTATTCCCTGCGCGGGAAGGGAGGAGGGGATCCGACCAGGGTTACAACGGGGAATTTTCTACGGGCTGTTCCGATCACAATAGCGATGAGTATATTTATGTTGAGTGGTGCGTCGCTCGATACTGCTGGCTTCTGGTATGCCGTTGCGTCGGGGGCACTGGCGTCCGGGGTCGGTTACGCCATTTGGTACACAGTCGTGCCTGGATTGCAGGCCACTAACGCTGCGACCATTCAATTGAGTGTGCCGATTATTGCGGCTCTGGGTGGCGTTATTATTTTAGGTGAGCCCGTAACCCTGCGTTTGCTATTGGCGTCCGTAGCTATTCTCGGTGGAATCGCGCTGGTTATTATGAAGCAGCAGAATGCGAAAAGCGCCCAGCACTCCACTGCAGGAGACGTTTAACACGCCACCCACTTTTGCTTTCGCAAAAGCGTGCGTCGCCGCAAATACAAAAAAGTCAGCTCCTGCTGGACTAGCAAGAGCTGACTCAGTAGACAATCAACAACACTTCGTTGTCTTTGGTGTGCTTGTCTTGCATATCAGCGCGGCGTTGCAGCATGGTTTGATTCGCCAAGACAGTGTATTGCCGTCGATGTTGTTGAGGTTTCGTTCGCGTAAATAAGACCGCTGTAAGTTAACAGCCATCGACCTATGTAACGCTAGCCGCTGATTCAGCTAGTGTTGCATCGTATTACTTTTGGGAACAATGATCTGCCGCTGCGGCGCTGATACCAAAGGCATAGGCTGATAACATAATCTCCATAATAGGCTCTCGGTAAATCCGTTGTCCTATAGCATGACCTGCAGCGCCTGCTGCAACCATCAGTGGTAGCAAATGTTCTTCTCGCGGATGCGACAGTCGTGCTTCAGGCGCTTGTAACCAGTGCGTGAGCATCTGTGCCCGTTGCTCGGCAGTCGCTGCGCATGCAGCATCACCCAGCCATGTATCAAAGCGTAGCGCGGCAGCACTGAATGCTGCTCCCGAACTCTGCATATTGTGATAGCTGGAACCGCTACCCATAATCAAGACCCCTTCATCGCGTAACGATGCGATGGCCTGGCCTGCTGCTAAATGTATGGCGGGGTCGAGTCCGTGTTGCAGCGATAGCTGTATGACTGGAATATCGGCTTGTGGATAGATCAGTTTTAATGGAATAAATACGCCATGATCCAGTCCGCGCTGATGCTCCAGCCGTGCGGGCAGTCCAGCTGCACTCAGTAAATCAACGACTTTTTGTGCCAGTTTGGGTGCGCCAAGCGCAGGATAAGTGAGCTGATAGGTGTGAGCTGGAAAGCCATGGTAATCATACAAAAGTGGCGGTGAGGCTTGGGCAGTCACGGCAAATTCGGCTGCTTCCCAATGGGCTGAAATGACCAGAATCGCTTTAGGCTTGATCTCAAGCCGCTGCGCCACATTGCGTAGCCAGTGTTCTAAACTATCCCAAGTGTCAGCAGGGCCCCAGGTCCAGTCCATAAAAAAACAAGGACCACCACCGTGTGGAATAAATAGGCTGGGGCATGCAGTTGTGGGTGCGGTATTCATGTGTAACTCCTAGTCTGCGCGGCAGCCGTTTAAGAAAATGGTGACGACCAAATCGACCCATTGCTTGCGCTCTGCTAGATCAAAGTGATGTAAACCTAAACTGGCTTGCCGCAGCGGTTCCAGAACTACAGATGCCAGAAATAATTGCGAGAGTAGGGCGAGGTCGTGGGCTTTAAGGTGGCCTGCGGCTTGTTCTTCTGCCAGTACGTTTTCCAATAAGGCACGTCCGGCGAAAGCGGATTTTTGATCACTTAAGCGCACCAGTTCAGGAAAACGTTCCGCTTCGGCAGTGATGATGCTGTACATACGCAATATTTTCACATCCAGCAAGGCATCGAGCATCTGTAAGGCTAAGTCCGTCAAGCGCTCTTGCAGGCTGCCTGCGGCTAAGATAATCGGTGAAAAATGCGTGTTCAGCACACGATTACTCACGGCAATAAACAACGCCTCTTTGCTATTAAAACGTGCATACACAGTAGCTTTTGAGGTGTTGGCTTGTTTGGCAATGGTCTCGATACCGGTAGCACTAAAGCCGTCGGTTAAAAATAAATCCTCAGCTGCATCCAAAATACTGGCGTGTAAATCAGCAGCTTGTTTAAGCGAGGGGCGGCCACCTTTACGAGGTTCAGCGGCAGCAGTAGAAGGCTTCTTGGTCATGGTTAAAGTATCTTATGAATTTAATTTAAACTATACGTTGCGTTTAGTTTAAATTAAGGTAAATATTATTGCAGATTATTTTAGCAACGCTGCTGCATGTGCTGCGTCCCAACTATAAAAAGCCCTTGGAGGGGATCATTTTTGAACACGACATTTAATCCTAAATCAGCGCAATGGCTCTCAGCAGTTGAGAGCGCAGAAACAGTCAGTGACGCTGACGCCATCCAGTGGGACGACCAAGCTGATTTTGTAGTGGTGGGTTATGGCGGTGCGGGTATGGCTGCAGCGTTGGAGGCGGTAGAAGGCGGTCTCGATGTTTTAGCCATCGACTTATTTGAAGGCGGTGGTTCTACAGCGATGAACGGCGGCGTGGTCTATGCCGGTGGCGGTACAGCGATTCAACAAGAAGCGGGAGTCGTGGATGATGTTGAGGAAATGTACAAATACCTCAAATTAGAAACTCAAGGTGTGATTAAAGATGCTACTTTACGCCGTTTTTGCGAGCAAAGCCCAGGTATGATTGATTGGTTAACGGGCCATGGTGTGCGTTTTGATAGCTCGTTATTTAAGAATAAAACCTCATATCCACCGCAAGGCTATTTTCTTTACCATGCCGACAGTTCGCTCGCGCCTTACCATTCCAGTATCGCTAAACCAGCGGCTCGTGGACATAAAGCATGGTGTGCACCGACCAGCGCAGCGATTGGTTTTGGCAAGCATTTAACTGATCCGTTGCGCAAAAGTGCCTCACGTCGCGGGGTGCGCTTTATGGCGCAAACTGAAGCGCGAAAACTGATTATGGATCAGAGTGGAGCAGTGGTGGGCATCAGTGTGGTGCAAATGCCGCCCGGTCCAGACGCAGAAGAATGCCGCCGTTTAATGGCGCAGGCAACCAAATGGCAGATGATGCTGCCCAGTAGTTTCCCCGGTTTTAATATCACCAATGGTATTGCCGAGCGTTATTGGAAGCGGGCCAATGAATTGAAGTCGATGCACAGCATTGCTCGTCGTATTCGTGCGCGTCAAGGTGTGTGTTTAAGCACCGGTGGCTTTATTCAAAACCGCCCGATGGTGCAGCATTATGCACCAGGTTACAGCGCCAGTATGGCTATGGGTTCGCCGGGCGATAACGGCAGTGGTATTCGTTTGGGGCAGACGGTGGGTGGCGCGGTAGATCGCTTGGAGCGCATCAGTAGCTGGCGCTTTCTCAATCCACCGCAGGCCTTTGCTGCGGGTATGCTGGTGAATGCTAAAGGTGAGCGCTATGTCAACGAAGCACTCTACGGAGCAGCAGTGGGGCAAGTGTTAGGCGATGAGCAAAACGGTGTGGGCTGGTTGATTTTAGATAAGAATCTGTACCGTAAAGCCCAGCAGCAATTGCGTAAAGACGAGATGCTGCCGTTCCAGCGTCAGCCGGGTAAGTTGGCGCTGTTATTTTCCCGCAAAGCGCGCACGCTGGATCAGTTGTCAGCCAAGTGTGGTTTTGATCCGCAAACCCTGCGCAATACCGCGGCCACCTATAATCGCACAGCGGCCGGCTGGGAGCCGGATGCCTTTGGTAAAGATCAAAACGATATGCACAGCATTGTTGATGGACCGTTTTATGCGATTGATGTGGGAGCGAAAAGTAAGCTGTTGCCGCTCTCGACTATGACTGTAGGTGGTTTAAAAGTGGATGAAGAGACCGGTGAAGTACTGAAAGAAGATGGCAGTAGCATTACAGGTCTATACGCCGCCGGTCGTGCAGCCATTGGCTTGCCCTCACACTTGTATATCAGTGGTTTGTCGGCAGCTGATTGCTTCTTTTCGGGTCGCCGCGCCGGGGCGCATGCAGCCAGTAAAGTGTCGCTAGTAGCGTCAGAGTCTGAGTAGTCACAGGCTTTAAACGTCTTGAGGCTGTGAGTGCTGGGTCCAGATTGTGCTGCTTAGGCGACAATTTGGACCCGTATCAGGAGTGCATAAAAGAAGTGTATTTTAGCCTTCTAAATTACGCACACGCTGGGCCAAGATAGCAAAATCAAAACGCACCTTGGTTGGGATTAATAACAGCACTAGAGATATGGCTACTGGTACTAAAGTGGCCAGCAGGAAAGATTCCAGCAAATTAGTGGTGGGCGCACCGGGATTGGGGAACATCAACAGACCTGCAATGAGTCCGCCGAGTGTACTCAGTACCGCGTTATAACTCTGATAGCGCGCACTATAGAAGCCAAAAAATACTGGGAAGGCCGCGGCACAGCAGAGCAAGTCTGCCAGCAAAAACAGGTAGAGAATGCTGTAACCCTGCGAAGCGACAATCAGCACTGGCACCGATAAAATGATAATTAACCAGCGCGATATTCTCAGTAAATCTTGGCTGCTGAGTTTGGCTGATAATCGGCCAATATCAATCACGAAAATGCTTGATAACCCACTGATGGTGGAGTCGGCACTGCTCATAATCAGCGCTAAGCCAAAGGGCAATAAACCAATCGCAAACCAGATGGGCATATCGGTCAGTAATACGCTAAACAGTGCTACCGAGCCATCACCGGGTAAGTCGAGGCCAACAAACGCCAAGCCAAATAAGCCCATAATAAAAATAATCGGAAAGCTCAGCAGGCCGCTAGTCATAAAACCGTTACGAATCACTCGGCTGCTGCGCGCGGCAAAAATACGCTGCCAAGTACCTTGGTAAAACAGCCCGGTCAGTACCACCGCCAGGAAGAATGTCAGGCCAGATTTTAAGCCATTCATATCAAAAGGGTTGAGCAGATGCGGCGCTTTTTCTTGCAGGCTATGCACCATGGGTGTGATGCCGCCAGTGATTTTCCAGCCAAAAAACATCAGCACCAAGAGGAACGGAATAATCACCAGCATCTGCAAACGGTCAGTAAAGATGGTGACGCGCAGACCGCCATAGAGTGTATAAATCAGCGTGGCGACCATCACAATGCTTGCGGTTTGCCACAGCGGTACCGGTGCCAGTAGCGCGACCATCTCCGCAATGGCGGTGAGCCCAGCGGTGAGGCTGATAAACATAAAGAAAATCATAATCACTAGGACAAAGGCATACATCACGCGCCCGTAACGACCGAGGACAAACTCAGTCAGTGTATGACCTTCAGGCATTAGCGTGCGGATGCGTGGACCGATTTTCGTCATGATTAAACTCGGCACCATCGAGCCTAAAGCGTAGCCGGTAATGGCGCCAATGCCACCCCAAGTCGCGGCCTGTGCCGGACCAAATAAAATCCAAGTGCCTAGCGTGGTGGCCAGTAGAGTGAGGAGGGTGGAGGTGCTGCTTTGGCTGTTACGCGCGACGAGAAAATCATCTAACTTATCTTGGGTGCGACGTGCATAAATCAAGCCGGGTACGGCAAAGAGTATGGCGAAGACAACCAACCAGGTGATGGCTGCAGAGGTGCTTAACATTCTTGTTCTTCCTTGCCTGTCGGCAGTGGCGTAATCACTCAATAGCGAACGAGCGGGACAGCAGCGAAGAAAGAGGGTGCGCACAGCTAAGCAGGTGACAGGCATTTTCCTTCCCTTCGTCGGCATTACCCGGATCAGGTTCGAAGGGTTACTGCAGTCAATGCAGAATCTCAGCCGTGGTTGGGCTCCCCTAGGATGGCGCACAGAGTATGAAGCTTAGCGTCACTTGTCAATTTGCAAATTTTAGGCACTACATTTTTGCTGATGTGTTGTGCTATGGTCTGCGCTCGGCACGGGGTGTCCTGTTTACAGGGCTGAGATAAAACCCGTTGAACCTGATCCAGTTCATACTGGCGAAGGGATGTCAGTTGTAGGTTAAGCTCCCATCTGTCTATCCATATCTTCGCCTCACTTCTGAGGTGTTTATGCAACATTCTTTTCCTTTTGATCAACAACTGGTGCTGATTACCGGTGCTGCCCGTGGTTTGGGTGAGCACTTGGTGCGTGCCTTTTTAGGCCAAGGCGCGCGCGTAGTGATTAACTATTTCAATAGTGCTGAGGCTGCGCATAAGCTGGCCAGTGAAGCACCGGATCAGCTGTTAGTGGTGCAAGCGGATGTGACTGATAGTACGGCGGTACAGGCGATGTTTGCTCAAGCGCGTGAGCATTTTGGCATGCCAGTCACTACTGTAATTAATAATGCCTTACCAACTTTTTCCTTTAACGGTGATGCGCGTCCACGGGTGGAAGAATTACAGTGGCAGGATTTAGATCGTCAATTTGCCGGTGTAGTGGGTGGCGCACTCAATACCACAAAAGCGGCGCTGGCCGGTATGCGCGAAGTGGGTTTTGGTCGGATTGTGAATATCGGCACCAACTTATTTCAAAATCCTGTAGTGCCTTACCATGATTACACCGCTGGTAAAGCCGCCTTGTTGTCGCTGACCCGCACTCTGTCGCAAGATTTAGGTCCAGACAATATCACGGTGAATATGGTCTCCGGCGGTTTGCTGCGTACCACTGATGCGTCCTCGGCGACACCTGAAGAAGTCTTTGATTATATTGCGGCTAATACGCCATTGCGCCGCGTGACGACGCCGGCTGAGTTTGCCGACTCCATACTCTTCTTTGCCTCGCCTTGGGCGCGCGCGGTCACCGGGCAGAATCTAGTGGTCGACGGCGGCTTGGTGAAAAACTGATGGCTATTTCCACAGCAGCGCAGCGCATGATGCATATCAATTTGTTTATCTTCGGCTGCGGCCATCATCGTGCCGCTTGGCGTCATCCCAATTCCTCGGTGGAGCAGTTGGGTGATATTCGCTATTTCGAACGTCTGGCGCAAACCTGTGAGCGCGGCAAGTTGGATGCGGTGTTTTTTGCCGATGGCGCTTCGGCTGGCAATGTTTCGGATGGCAGTTGGTGGTATCTAGAGCCACTCACTGCGATTGCCGCGATGAGTCGTGCTACAGAAAAAATCGGTTTTATCAGTACGGTTTCTAGCACCTTTTACACACCATTCCATGCTGCACGCTTAATGGCTTCACTGGATCATATTACCGCTGGGCGCATGGGTTGGAACGTGGTTACCTCGATGTTTGATGAGGAAGCGCGTAACCATGGTTATCAAGCGATGCCGCCGCATGCCGAGCGTTACCGCCGCGCGGAAGAGTTTGTGCAAACCGTGCTGGCGCTGTGGGATTCTTGGCAAGACGATGCGTTGAGCTTTGACCGTCAAGGCCATTACGCTGATCCCGCTAAAGTACAGCCGATTAATCACAGTGGTGAGTTTTTCCATGTAGATGGTCCACTCAACGTGCCGCGTCCAGTGCAAGGGCATCCGGTGTTATTTCAGGCGGGCGCTTCGGAGCAGGGCCGTGCTTTAGCCGCACAATGTGCCGAAGCGATTTATGCGGTGGCTTATGATTTGCCGGCAGCGCAGAGTTACTACCGTGATATTAAACAGCGGGTGCAAGCGGCAGGGCGTAGCGTGGATGTGCCGATTATGCCGGGCTTAGTGACCTATGTGGGCTCCACTGAAGCGGAAGCTTTGGCCAAGCAGCGTGAATTGGATGAGTTGCTGCCGAGTGAAGCCTCGTTGCGTCAGTTAGGCTTGTTTACTGAGCAAGATTGCTCCAATTGGGAGCTGGATGCGCCGGTGCCTAAGCTGCCATCGCTGGAAGAATTTAAAGGACCGCAAGGCCGTTACAGCACTATTTTGCGCATTATTGAAACCGAACAGCCGACTGTACGTCAGTTACTCGGACGTTTAGCTGCCGGCGGTGGACACTGCACTATGGTGGGAACGCCGGAACAGATTGCCGATAAGATGGAGCATTGGTTCCGTAACGAAGGCGCGGACGGCTTTAACTTGATGCCGCCTTCCTTGCCTATGGGCATTGAGGACTTTGTTGATCAAGTGGTTCCAGTGTTGCAGCAGCGTGGATTATTCCGTACTGAATATGCGGGTTCTACTCTGCGTGAGCACTTAGGTTTGGCGCGGCCCAATCACCCTTAAGCAGGTTATCTACAAGTTAAGCGGTGATCAGTGCTAGGCTTTCATCTAGAATTTTATACCTAGCAGAGACAGTTGCATGCCCAGTACTGAGCGCCCGTTGAATAGGATTGTGGATAACTTTGTTGCACCAGTGTGTAATGAATTTGTGCAGATCCTCTATCAAGATGAGGATATTTTGCTGATCAATAAACCCAGCGGCTTACTCAGTTTGTCGGGGAAAAATCCGCTCAATTGGGACTCAGTGCATTATCGTTTAGTGCAGGGGCAAGATGGTGTGACGCCGGCCTTTCCTGAGGCTAAATTACCGCATCGTTTAGATTTAGGCACTTCAGGGATTATGGTCATAGCGCTAAATGCCGTGTCGGCGCAGCATCTGAATAAGCAGTTTCAAGCACGCATGATTGAAAAGCGTTATTTAGCCATGCTTGAGGGATGGCTGGTTGATGATCAAGGGCAAATTACTGCACCGATTGCTAAAGATCAGCAGCATTTCCCTCGAGTTAAGATTTGCCAAGATACTGGTAAAACAGCCGTCAGTGAGTACGCTGTTTTACAGCGTCTCGAACAGCCACAGCGTAGCTTGGTGCAATTTAATCCACTGACCGGACGTACCCATCAACTGCGTATTCACAGCCAAAGTATCGGCCATCCGATTCTGGGTTGTGATCTGTATAGCAATGCACACAGTCAGCAGTTAGCTGAGCGTTTGTTGCTGCATGCCAGTGATTTATATTTTACTCACCCCTCTACCGGTGAGCCCGTCCACGGCCAGTGTCCTTGTCCGTTCTAAGCTGCTGCTAGAGCCTAGTGATGATCTTTTTATGAAATCGAAAACCTGCCGACTGGATCGTTTTATTAGCCAGAACAGTGCCTTTAAACTCTCGGATGTGCGGCTATTGCTGGCGCAAAAACGCATTCTGCTGGATGGACAGATTGCGCAGTCAATTCAACAAAAAGTCACCCAGTTTACTCAGGTGATTTTAGATGATCAGTGCTTACAAAATAACCAGCCGCTGTATGTGTTGCTGAATAAACCGCAAGGTGTGGTCAGTGCCACTACAGATCTCAAGCATAAAACTGTAGTGGACCTGCTTGAGCATCCAAAAAAAGATGAACTGCATATTGTCGGTCGTTTAGATCTTAATACTACGGGTTTAGTGCTGCTGAGCAATGATGGTGCTTGGTCACGCAAGATCAGTTTGCCCGAGACTAAGCTGGCTAAAATCTATGAAGTGACTTTAGCCAAGCCGCTGACGCCTGAGTATATTCAGGTGTTTCGCGAGGGCATTTATTTTGCCTATGAAAACATCACCACGCAGCCAGCACATTTAGAAATTATTTCTGACTATCACGCACGGCTGTCATTGGTTGAAGGTAAGTATCATCAAGTAAAGCGCATGTTTGGCTATTTTCAAAATGAAGTGCTGGCGCTGCATCGCGCCTCGGTGGGGCCCATAACCTTAGCCGGGCTTGAGCTAGGGCAGAGTCGGGACCTGACAACCCAAGAGATGGCGGCGATTGAGGCGCACTGTGTTGTATAAGCCTGGGCGTCACGGAAAATCAAGAGTCGGCAAGCTGTGATCTATGCTGCTTAGCTTGCTAGCTTGTATCCTTTTACCTGTGTAATGCTCGGTTGTACTGAGCTTAATATTACATTAACCAGCGTTTTTTCATCAGCAGATAAGCCAAGCTAAACATCAGCGCGCCCAATAGCAATAAATACAGCCAGTCAAAAGACATAGTGGCCAGACTGCCATCTTCCAGCAGCATCGAACGCAGTGGTTCGTACAGTTGGTAAGAGGGTAAAAAAGGTGCGATTGAGGTCAGTTTCTGGGATACATCCGCCATAGCTGAAGGCAATAGATGTGGCAAATAAACGATGACGCCTAAGGTTCTAGCCGTGGCCTGATTGCGGCACAGAAAACCTAAAAACACCCCATAAGCGCTAAAACAAAAGCCGCCAACCAAAATTAAACCGGTATAACTGAAAATATGCACGGGCCAGACATTGCTCAGTAGGTGCAAAAACAGTGTTGCCACTATAATCAGCACCATACCCAGAATCAGTTTTGCCGCCAGCCACTGCACCTCATGAATGGGTGTTTGCAGCAGGCCCAGCAGGAGTTTCTTCTCTTTTTCCTCAGCAATCTGTGCGGGTAAAATAATAAAGCCCACGAGCAGAATGACCATCAATACCCAGGTTGGTAATGTCTCTTGCTGCATGTCTACGTTATACAGAGCACTGACAGCAGAAATCCAGTTGGGACGATCGCCTTCCGCCGCTTTTTGTAATGCGGCAAAGGTTTGGACGATGCTAATGGTGTGTACAGATTCTTTTTTCAGCACCAGCAATGCCAGCTTGCCAGTGTCTTGGGTGTCGTTAGTCAGGATACCGTTGATCTTATGTTCTTTGAGTAACTGTAGGCCGTGTTCTTGATCTGCCAGCCAAGTCACTGCAATGGATTCTGGAGCCGCCTGAATACTGTCGCTAATCTCTGGGGCATAAGCGTAGTTTTCCAGCAGACCAATCTTGATTTGCTCTGCTTGGCTATCCGCCTTATCAACTAGATTGAGCGAGATAAATACAAACAAGGGAATAAAGAGTACCAGCAGCAGCGTCTTGTTTTTGAATGCGATGGCGAGGTCGTTGAGTGCAAGCACCAGAGTTTTTTTCATAAGGCGTACAGCTCTTTATGGATGTCAGACTGGAAATATTCCTGTGGCACACCGTCAAAAATAATTTGGCCGTTGTGTAACACCATAATCCGCGTTGCTAGATTTTTGATTTCTTCGGGGCGGTGCGAGGTGAACAGGATGGTTTTTCCCGCGTCATGCATGCTATTGAGAAGGCGGTAGATCTCGCGGGTGGTTTCAAAGTCCAGTCCGGAAGTCGGTTCGTCCAGCAATAAAATAGAAGGGTTGGCCAGTAATGCACGGCCGATGCTGACTCTTTGCTTTAAACCTTTGGACAATGACTGCACCTTGGCTTTGCGAAAGCGCAGCAGATTGAATTCGTTTAATACATCTTCTACGCGTGACAACGGCGTATCGGAGAGCTTGGCGAATAATTTAAGATTGTATTCAACCGAGAAAAAATCGAACAGATTAGGGTCTTCAGGGATAAAGCCAATTTTTTTGACCACTGCAGATCTGTTACTCAGGTCGATGCCGTCCACTGCAACTTCACCGCCGTCTGGAATAATCCAGTTGGCGAGCATTTTTAGCAGGGTGGATTTGCCCGCACCGTTATGGCCGACAATAGCAATCAGTTCGCCTTTTTTGACCGTAAAACTGCTGGGAGAAAGGCCACGGGTCTGACTATAGAGTTTGGTCAGATTCCTAACGTCGAGCTGCATAGTAAGATTCGATCTGTAGTGAATGTTCAAGTAGGAGAGAACCAGATTTCGCACTCTAGAGCAAAATGAGTCGCACTTGATTCCACTGGATAGAGGGTGAATACAACCAAAACTAGCAGGTTATATTCACAAAAAAGCATGCCGTATTGGCGAACCAATACGGCATGCTTTTTGTGTAAGTTAGATTAATTTAATAATGACAATAACTAGAATAACAACAACTAAAGCAGTAACCATGATGATCTCCTTAGGCTATGCGCGACTGACTCAAGTCTCGTGATTGAAATTATTTATCTCAAGGCATTAAGAATAGGGTATGTATTGCTCTACCTATGGTCTCAGTGCGCTAAACTATTGAGAATAAAACGATTGTAAAAGAGTATAAACATCCTTCCTAATTTAGGTCAAACAAACTGCACTAAAGATATTTTCTCTTGCTGAGAGTCGAATCGATAGGCTTGATGTTTTGATCAGGGCATGGCATCCAAGTAGCTCTGTCATACCTCGGTCAATACTCTTTACAGCATCCAATATCAGTTTGAGTATGGTTTTTCTATTAAGTTCGTGTTGAGTTGTTTATTTAACCGAGCTTTACTACCTTATTCAGCTAAGATTTGCGTTATGCCGCTCAATCTATCTATAAATTCGATAGTTATCAGCAGTAATTAGCGCTTTTTATCAATCTTTAACTGACTACAATAGTCGTCATCAACAACATAAGAGTGTTTACATGCAATGGCGTAATTCTTCGAATCAGTATGGTTTAGTCAGTGTCGCGATCCATTGGTTGGTGGCTGTGGCGGTGTTTGCTTTGTTTGCTTTGGGTCTGTGGATGACTGGCCTGACCTATTACAGTGAGTGGTATCGCACCGCGCCGGCTTTGCATAAAAGCATTGGCGTGACGGTATTTGTGTTGATGTTTTTGCGTGTGCTGTGGCGTGTGTTGACGCCAACGCCAGCACCGCTCAGCAGTCACTCGCCGAGTGTGCGTTTACTGAGTCGTTTAGGCCACGGGTTACTGTATCTTGGGGTTTTTACGGTGCTGTTATCGGGTTATCTGATTTCAACAGCGGACGGCCGTGGCGTCAGTGTTTTTGGTTTGTTTGAGATCCCTGCCATGCTCTCAGGGTTACCCAATCAAGCTGATATTGCCGGCGCTATCCATCTGTATGTGGCATGGGGGTTGATTATTTTGGCGGTGTTGCATGGCTTAGCTGCGCTTAAGCACCATGTGTTGGATGGTGATGATACGCTGAAACGCATGCTGGGCCGTGCGCCTAAGCAATAATTGCTGATCTATCGAATTTATTGAGGTAATACAATGATTAAGAAGACCCTTGCTGCATTAATGTTAGGTACGGTTTTAAGCAGCGGTGCTGCGCTGGCAGCTGATTATGTAATTGACCAAGAAGGGCAGCATGCCTTTGTTAATTTTAAAATCAGTCACCTCGGTTATAGCTGGCTCTACGGCACCTTTAAAGATTTTGATGGCACCTTTAGCTATGACGCAGAACAGCCCGAAGCCAGTAAGGTGAGTGTCACCTTGCGCACCGCCAGCCTCGACAGTAACCATGCTGAGCGTGATAAACATTTACGCAGTGCTGAATTTTTAAATACCAGTAAGCACCCGAAGGCGACCTTTGCCTCCACTAAAGTGGTCAGCACGGGCGAAGGTACTGCCGATATTACTGGTGATTTAACCCTCAATGGCGTAACCAAAGCAGTGGTGATTAACGCTAATTTTATTGGTGAAGGTGAAGACCCCTGGGGCGGCTACCGTGCCGGTTTTGAAGGCACAACCACCCTGCAGTTAGCGGACTTTGGTATTAAAGCCAACTTAGGCCCAGCATCAGAAAGCGTTGAGCTGACCTTGGCGGTTGAAGGTATTCGCCAGTAATCCAGCAGTGGTTGTGTTGCGATTCGTACAGGTTTAGCCCTGTGGCACTTATACCCTTGTCCAGTACGGGCGAGGGTACAAGTGTTGCGACTAAAAGGAACAAAGTAACCATGCCTGAGCTGAAATATTTAGCGGCCTATGCGCCAGACTTACAAGCCCAAGTGCGCACTATGTTGGCGCAGAATAAGCTGGGTGCGTATTTAGATCAGCGTTATCCCGAACGTCATAGTGTGCAAAGTGATAAAGCCCTGTATCAGTTCACCACTGATTTAAAGCAACAGTATCTGCGCAATGCACCCAATATCGACAAAGTGCTGTATGACAGCAAGCTGGATGTGTTGCGTCATGCTTTAGGTCTGCATACCGCGATTTCACGGGTGCAGGGCAATAAGCTCACAGCAAAAAAAGAGATCCGTATTGCATCGTTATTTCGCGATACGCCACCGGAATTTTTGCAAATGATTGTGGTGCATGAGCTGGCGCATTTGCGTGAAAAAGATCACAACAAAGCTTTTTATCAGCTGTGCCAACATATGCTGCCCGAGTACCATCAGTACGAATTTGATCTGCGTATCTACCTGACTTGGCGCGATACTTTGAGTCAAAAGCAGAGTCAAAAATAAGCGCCAGCCATGCCTGTATGCACAGGCTGCTCATCTAAGCTGTTGGGTGCAGCTTACAGATTGCTGACCAAATCCAATAAGTCAGTGGATGGTACAAACTCCGCACAATCCTTATCAGAGCCTAAGCTGTCGGGTTGTAATACCGCGCGGAGATGGCCAATCCCATAGCGTTGTGCGCTGCGTAAGACCGGCAAACTGTCGTCAATAAATAAACTCCGTTGCGGAGCAAAGTCGACCTTGTCACTGAGTGTGCTCCAAAAGCGCTGGTCTTCTTTGGGGTAACCATAATCATGTGAGCTGACAATGACGTCGAGTAAGGGCGCTAAGTGCACTTTTTCCAGCTTGATTTCTAAAGAATCGCGGTGGGCATTAGTCACTAAAACACAGTGTTTACCCGCGGCTTGTAGGCGGGTTAAAAATTGATCAGAGTTGGCGCGCAGAGCGATCAGATGCGCGGTATCTTGTTTCATTTGCTTGATGGGTAAATCAAGTTTTTTACTCCAAAATTCTACGCAGTACCAATTCAGTTGTCCGGTATATGAGGCTAGCAGCGGGGTTAGATACGCCTGAGCTTCGGCAAGTGATAAAGCGTTTTTATCGGCATAGCATTGCGGTAAGTACTTGAGCCAAAAGAAATTATCAAAATGCAGGTCAAGTAAAGTGCCGTCCATATCCAGTAAAACAGTATCAATGTGAGCCCAAGGCAGCTGTGGCATAGCAAAATCTCTCTAAAACTGTGTGTGCAAGCGCGCTATGATACCTGCATCAGCATTGGGAGTTTTGTTATGCGAGAAAAACCAGTCATCTTGTCGAGTGAAGAAGTCGCACGCAGTCGAATTTTTCGCGTTGAGCAATTACAGTTACGTTTTAGCAATGGCGTTGAGCGCACCTATGAGCGCTTGCGCGGCAAGGCCGGTGGTTTAGGCGCGGTGATGATTGTCGCCATGGCCGATGATGAAAATGTGGTGTTGGTCGAAGAGTATTGTGCAGGTACTGAATCCTATGAGCTATCTTTACCTAAAGGCTTAATTGATCCGGGCGAGGATGCATTACAGGCGGCCAATCGCGAACTGCAAGAAGAGGCCGGCTTTGCGGCACGCTCCTTAGAGCATATTACGCAGCTCAGTTTGTCACCCGGTTATATGAGTCAGAGTATTCATGTGGTGCTGGCGCGTGATTTATACCCGTCACGCTTAGAGGGTGATGAGCCCGAGCAAATGCGGGTTGAAACCGCCAGCTTGCGTAATTTATTAGGTTTGTTAGAGCATCCGCAGTTTTCTGAAGGGCGTGCATTAGCGGCCATGTATGTGGTGCGCGACCTCTTGGTGCAGCGTGGAGAACTCACGCTATGATGCATCCTTTGGTCAGACCTGTACTGCAATTGGTACAGGCTGCAGGCCAAGCTACCTTGCCCTATTGGCAAGCCAATGTAGCGGTGGAGACTAAGGCCGATGACTCACCAGTGACCGCGGCTGATATTGCTGCGCATCACGTTTTAGCTGCTGGCTTAAGTGCTTTAGATAGCGGTATCCCAGTACTTTCAGAAGAAGATTGCGATATACCACTCAGTGAGCGTCAGCAGTGGACACGCTGGTGGTTAGTCGATCCCTTGGATGGTACTAAGGAATTTATCAGTGGCAGCGCCCAGTACACTGTGAACGTAGCGCTGATCGAACAGGGACGTGTGGTATTTGGTGTGGTTGGTGTGCCGGTAACGGGCGACATCTACTACGGTGGTGCCGATTTTGGTGCTTACTGCCAAAATGCCCGTGGTGATATAACGCCCTTGCAAATGCGTCAGGCTGCACCCGGTTTATTGTCCGTGGTCGCCAGTAAGCGCCATAGCAGTCCTGCACAAGAAGCGGTTTTACAGATTTTGGCTGAGGATTTTCCAAGTTTAGATTTAGTCAGCGTGGGCAGTTCGTTAAAATTTTGTCAGCTGGCGCAAGGTTTAGCTGATTTGTATCCGCGCTTAGCTCCAACCTCGCAGTGGGATACTGCTGCCGCGCAAGGTGTGTTGGAGGGAGCGGGCGGTCAGGTGTTAAATCTGCACGGCGAAGTATTAACTTATCTGGCGCATGACAGCTATTTAAATCCGTCTTTTGTCGCTTTACCGCAACAGGCGCCATGGCGAGCACAGTTTTTAGCGCGACTGATGGCCTTTCAACAATAGTGCAGTAAAGTGATGGGTTTAACACTAATGTCGCAAAGCCGCACGCGTCAAAGCACTGCACACTGAATCCTTTAACAATAAGAATTACATTTATGACGCAGAAAACCCCAGACCTCTTGCGTGTCATCGTTGCTGGCGCTTTGGTGTTGCTGGTGGTGCACACTTTAGGGCGCTTTATCTACACCCCGTTATTGCCATTTTTGGTTGCAGATGGTTTGTTAACTTTGCAGCAAGGGGCTGATGTTGCTAGTTGGAATTACCTTGGGTATTTGCTGGGTGCATTATTGGCGATGCGTTGGCACCGCGTGGCGCAGATTCATCGAGTGCTGCCCTGGGCTTTAGCTATAAACGTGCTTAGTACTTTGTTGCAGACGCAAACGGAGACGGTGGAGGCCTTGTCAGCCTTGCGCCTGTTGAACGGCATCACCAATGGCATTGTATTTGTGCAAGCACCTTCGTTGATTTTGGAGTGGTTGGCGCGGCATGGGCGGGCGACGGCCAGTGGCTTGGTGTATTTAGGCGTGGGTGCCGGCTTATTAGTGTCCAGCACCTTGGTGGCTGTACCCGCACACTGGTTAGTGGGGGCTGATCGTTGGTGGCCAGCGTTCTTGCTCAGCGTGCCATTAGCTTGGTGGGGGTGGCGACAGTTGGCGGCTTTAGATATTCCAGCGCCCGTGAGCACAGCAATGGATGGGGTGGCAGTATCCACCCGTTTATTTGATCGCGCCAGTACGCCATTGTTTTTATCCTATGCGGGAGCGGGGTTGGGCTATATTTTACCACTGACTTTTTTGCCGATGCTGGCAAGTTTGCAGTTGGAGCCTGGTAATTTCTTGGTGGATGGCAGCTGGTTGCTGGTGGCTTTAGCAACTTTGCCCGCACCTTGGGTGTGGAATAAATTAGGTGCGCGTATTGGCGATGCATTGGCTTTGCGCTTAAATTATATTATCCAGTTGTTAGGCGTCTTGGCTGTACTGCTCTTGCCTGCAACTTGGGGGATAGTGCTGTGTGCGTTACTGGTGGGTGGGACTTTTTTAGGTACGGTGTTGTTAACCCAGCGTTTGGCGCGCACTTTGCACCCTCATCAAGGTCCGCGCTTATCTGCAGGATTGGTGGCCTTGTATGGTTTTACCCAGCTGGCAGGACCTTGGTTAACCTCGCAGTGGTTGGCGGCAAACGGTACTTTACAAGGCGCATTTTGGCTGGGGGCTGGGGCTTTGCTTTGGGGTTTATTCTGGGCTCTAGTGGTGCCAGAAAAAAATGCATGACCCATTAGTCTGTAAAGCCTGAGCTATAGCTGTTTCTAAGTTTTAGAGCGGGTAAGATATGCCTATGTTCTCAGGCTATATAGCTATGCACAGCTTGCCGGGGCTCGCGAAACTGTTGCCATTGTAAGTTTTATTTTTGATATGGACTTATCTGTGCCTATCCCGTTTCGATAATGCTGCGGGCAAGGTAATATGATGCGTTAATAAGAAGCGCAATCATCTTGATATGGACATCATCTATCACCGTGGAAAGGGATTGCCGCTATCACTTAGTTTAAAGGTGTAATAAATGAATGACTCGGCTGTTTTGATAGATATTGATCAACTGCGAGATAATGCTGCTGCCGCTGGGCAGTTACTTAAAGCCTTAGGTAACCCTGATCGGCTGTTGTTGTTGTGCCAGTTAGTGCGTGGCGAAATGAATGTGGGTGAACTTGAAGAGCGCCTGAACATTGTGCAACCGACTTTATCTCAGCAGCTTGGCGTATTACGTCGTGAAGGCTTAGTGGATACGCGTCGTGATGGTCGACAGATTTATTACAGTATCAGCAGTCCGCAAGCGTTAGCGATTATTGAAACCTTATATAAAATGTATTGCCCAGACGATCAGCCAGCTTAGAAATCGTGTATTTTCGAGAAATATGAACTGATCGCGAACATTTTATGATCTTGTATAGTATATTGTTGTTGTCATATCCTAATCGCAGCAGTGAGGAATTATTATGAAAAGCAATATGGGAACTATTGATCGTGCTCTACGCGTTATCGTTGGGCTGGTACTGATTGCTCTGACTTTGACCGGCACTATTGGTGTTTGGGGTTGGTTGGGTGTGGTACCTGTGCTGACCGGTTCTTTTGGTATCTGCCCGCTGTACAGCATTCTGGGGATCAATACCGCATGTAAGAAAGGCTGTGATAAAAAATAGCAACTGCGTGATTTGAGCAAAAAGGCACCCCTGTGGTGCCTTTTTGCTTTTTGTATGCTGAGTTTTAATCTCATATCGCTAATAGTTATAAGCATATTCTATTTAATTGTGTATGATTAAGTATGTATTTATCTGATATGTCTATGAGGACGGTGCTATGCGACCTACAGTGACAAGTTTTTTTGACCCCGCCACCTACACCTACAGCTATGTAGTGCAAGATCCTGCTTCATCTGCGTGTGTGATTATTGATTCAGTCTTGGATTATGACGCTGCTTCCGGCCGCACTAAAACAGACAGTGCGGAAAAAATCGTGGCCTTTGTGCGAGAGCATCAGCTTGCAGTGGAGTGGATTTTAGAGACTCATGTGCACGCAGATCATGTTTCGGCAGCGCCTTACTTAAAAGAGCAGTTGGGTGGTCAGTTAGCTATTGGTGCACAAATCACCACAGTGCAAAAAGTATTTGGTGAGTTGTTTAACGCTGAAGCGCAATTTGCTACTGATGGTAGCCAGTTTGATCGTTTATTGAGCGAAGGTGACACCTTAACCTTTGGTCAGCAAACGGTCACTGTCATGCATACGCCAGGCCATACGCCGGCGTGCTTGAGCTATGTGATTGGTGATGCGGTGTTTGTCGGTGATACTTTGTTTATGCCTGACTATGGCACGGCGCGTTGTGATTTCCCCGGTGGTGATGCGCGTACTTTATTTGCCTCGATTCAGCGCTTATTCACTTTGCCTGACGATATGCGCATGTTTATGTGCCATGACTATAAAGCACCAGGCCGCGAAGAATACTGTAATGAAACTACTGTAGCTGCTGAGCGTGAGCACAATATTCATGTGCATGCAGGCGTTACTGTGGATGACTTTGTGGCGATGCGTACTGCGCGCGACGCCACGCTTTCCATGCCAACTTTAATCCTGCCTTCAGTGCAAATAAATATGCGTGCGGGCGATCTACCACCTGCAGAAGATAACGGTGTACGCTACTTAAAAATACCGCTTAATGCACTGTAGTTAAGGAGATACATCGATGGAAGCAGTTAAAAAACTTACGCCTTTTTTATCCGTTATCGGGCAAATACAACCTGCAGATATGGCTTCCGTCGCTTCGTCGGGCTTTCTGACAGTCATTAACAATCGACCCGATGAGGAAGGCGAGGGTCAGCCTAGCAGCGCGCAAATGGCTGCCGCGGCGCACGCTTCAGGTTTGGCATATCATCATTTACCTGTGGTCGCTGGGCAAATCACTGATGAGCACATCGCTGATTTTGCGCAGTTATTAGCGCAGGTGAAAGGTCCAGTATTAGCGTTTTGTCGTACCGGTACGCGCTCCTCCAGCCTGTGGGCACTGAGTGAGGCGCACCGCTTAGCTCCTGCGGCAATTATTGAGGCTGCACAAGGTGCTGGCTATGATCTCAGTGGTTTATTGCCTCGTCTGCAGCAGCGCAGCACTGAGCAAGTGCAGATTCCTAATCCAACCCACAGTGCGCAGAGTAATCCTTACGATGTTTTAGTGGTTGGTGGTGGTACAGCTGGTTGCGCGGTGAGTGCAAGTTTACTCAGTCGTAATCCCAGCTTGCGCATTGGTATTGTTGAGCCCAGTGAGCAGCATTATTACCAGCCGGGCTGGACTATGGTGGGCGCAGGGGTTTTTACGCGTTCGCAAACAGAGCGCCCGATGGTTCAGTGCATTCCTGAGCAAGCGCAATGGATTCGAGCGGCAGTGACTGGATTTTTGCCTGAGCAAAATACCCTTGTGTTAGAAGATGGCCGTCAGTTGGGTTACCGCACCTTGATTGTCTGCCCAGGCTTAAAGCTGCATTGGGATGCCATTAAAGGTCTGCGTGAGACCTTAGGTAAAAACGGAGTGACCTCCAACTATATGCTGGAGTTAGCGCCTTATACTTGGCAGTTAGTACAAAACCTACGCAAAGGCCGTGCACTGTTTACTCAGCCACCTATGCCAATTAAGTGCGCGGGTGCACCGCAAAAAGCCATGTATATGTCGGCGGACTGGTGGTTGCAAGAAAATGTGCTAAATAACATTGAAATCGAGTTTTGCACTGCCGGTGGTGCGCTCTTTGGTGTGGCTGACTTTGTGCCACCGCTGATGGAGTATGTAAAAAAATACAATGCCCAGTTGAATTTTCAATACAACTTAGTCGAAGTTGACGGCCCTGCTGGTAAAGCATGGTTTAACGTGACTGATGCTGAAGGCCATCAAGAGCGTGTGGAGAAGTCTTTCGACTTTTTGCATGCCGTACCACCGCAACGCGCGCCACGTTTTATTCGTGAAAGTACGCTAGCTAATGCTGAAGGCTGGCTGGAAGTGCATGACGACACCTTACGTCATAAGCGTTTTGGCAATATTTTTGGCTTAGGTGATGTGTGTTCTACACCCAACGCTAAAACGGCTGCTGCAGTACGTAAGCAAGCGCCGGTGGTGGCTGAGAATATTCTCGCTGTACTCAATGAGCGCGGTGTCCGTGCAGTGTATGACGGTTACGGAGCTTGTCCACTGGTGGTTGAGCGCGGTAAAGCGATTATGGCTGAGTTTGGTTATGGTGGAAAACTGCTGCCCAGTTACCCACTCAACCCGAGAGTGCCGCGCCGTTTTGCATGGTTCTTAAAAGCCACTGCCATGCCGTATATCTACTTTGATTTGATGCTCAAAGGGCGTGAGTGGTTGGCTAAGCCAGTTATTTTAAACTATGAACCACATGCATCGGTAGCTGATCCAGCATGTGACTATGAGACAGGTAAAAAAGAGTGAATCTAAAACGTTGGCTGCCCTGTTTAGACTGGGCAGCTTCTTATGATAAAGCCACTGCGGGCAAAGATGGTTTAGCCGCAGTGATTGTCACCTTAATGTTGATTCCGCAGAGCTTGGCTTATGCCATGCTTGCGGGACTCCCGCCCATTACTGGCCTGTATGCCAGTATTGCACCGTTGTTTCTTTACGCTATCTTTGGTTCAAGTCGTACCTTAGCCGTTGGGCCTGTTGCGGTCATTTCTTTGATGACTGCAGCAGCATTAACACCGATGTTTGCGGCTGAAACCGCCGAATATGTCGGTGCAGCGATGCTGCTGGCCACGCTGTCAGGTGTGATGCTGCTGCTGATGGCGGTGTTGCGCCTAGGTTTTTTAGCCAATTTCTTAAGTCATCCGGTGATTTCTGGCTTTATCAGCGCCTCGGGCTTATTGATTGCTTTAAGTCAGTTTAAGCATATTTTGGGCGTGCAAGCTGGCGGAGATACTGTCTTACAGTTAGTGCCATCATTAATGGCGCAAATACCTTACATTCATCTGCCAACGCTCATCATTGGTGGTTTGTGCCTGTTGTTTTTACAGTTGGTGCGCACCCGTTTAAAAGGTTTTTTGTTGGGCGTGGGTTGCTCAAAAGGTTGGGCTGATAGCCTGACGAAAACCGGTCCTGTACTGACTATTATTGTTTCTGTGTTAGCTGTGACTTTGGGTGATTTAGCTAGCAGCGGTGTACAAGTGGTGGGTAGCGTACCTGAGGGTTTACCTGTTTTGCGTATGCCGACTATGGATATGCAACTGGCGATTCAATTGTTACCTGCAGCCTTACTCATCAGTTTGGTGGGTTTTGTTGAGTCGGTGTCAGTGGCGCAAACGTTAGCAGCCAAGCGCCGTGAGCGTATTGATCCTGACCAAGAGTTGGTTGGTTTAGGCACGGCAAATATTGCTGCTGCTGTCAGCGGTGGTTTTCCAGTCACCGGTGGGTTTTCGCGCTCTATTGTTAACTTTGATGCGGGCGCTAGAACGCCGATGGCGGGTGTCTTAACTGCGGTTGGCATTGCAGTAACAGCGATGTTTTTTACACCGTTATTTCACAATTTACCCCATGCTGTTTTAGCTGCAACTATTATTGTTGCGGTATTGAGCCTGGTTGATTTTAAGTCTCTTAAACGGACTTGGCGCTTCTCTAAACAAGACTTTATCGCGCAAGCGGCAACCATGATTGGTGTGCTGTTTATGGGGGTTGAGGTCGGTATTATTATGGGTGTGAGCTTGTCGTTATTGCTGTTTTTGTGGCGTACCAGTCGTCCGCACAGTGCGGTGGTAGGACAACTGCCGGGCAGCGAACATTTTCGTAATATTGAACGCTTTGCGGTGATTCAAAGTGAGACTGTGGTTTCGCTGCGCGTGGATGAAAGCCTGTATTTTCCCAATGCGCGCTACTTAGAAGAGCGGGTGATTGAGCTCATGGTGGAGTACCCACACTGTCAGCATTTAGTGTTGATGTGCTCAGGTGTCAACTTGATTGACGCCAGTGCTTTAGACAGCTTAGAAGCGATTGCCGAGCGCCTCAAAGCATCCAATGTGCAATTGCACTTGTCTGAAGTCAAAGGTCCGGTGATGGATCAGTTGCATCGCTCAGAATTTCTACAAAGCTTTGGTGGGCAAGTCTTTGTCAGCCAGTTTGCGGCAATGCGCGCTTTAGATGCGCTGAGTGTCGAGCGTGCTTGTGCAGCACAGGTAAAAAGCGCTTAAATTTTTGTAAGTTAATTCAAGCTGTAAGCAAGTCACTAGTGGTTTGCTTACAGCTTTTATTTGACGCTGATCAAGTGATGACACTGAGCCATCAAGCATACTTAAGGCCAACAACACCTTTGAGGTTAGTCTGAATGTTTAAACTGTCATTACTTGCGCTCACAATCGGTCTGAGTACTGCTGCTATTGCGGCGCCACAAAAAAACGAACCTATTCAGCCGATTGAGCCCGCAGTGATTACACAGCCGGCTAAAGTTGAGTTGGGCAAGCAATTATTCTTTGATCCGCGTTTATCAAAATCAGGTTTTATTTCCTGTAACTCTTGCCATAACTTAAGCATGGGTGGCAGTGATAACTTGCCGTCTTCCATTGGTCATAATTGGCAAGAAGGTCCGATTAACTCACCAACGGTGTTGAACTCCAGTTTGAATTTAGCGCAGTTTTGGGATGGTCGCGCTGCTGATTTGCAAGAGCAAGCAGGCGGTCCAATCGCTAACCCTATGGAAATGGGTTTTACTCATGATTTAGCTGTCGGTGTTCTGGCTTCGATTCCACAATATGTGCAATCGTTTAAGAGTATCTACAAAGTCGAAAAAATCACTATCAATGAAGTGACTGACGCGATTGCTGAGTTTGAAAAAACTTTAGTCACACCCAATGCACCTTTTGATCAGTGGCTCAAAGGTGATGAAAAGGCGCTCAGTGCTGACGCTCTAGCAGGTTACAAACTGTTTAAAGAAGTAGGTTGTGTCGCTTGCCATAACGGCCCAGCCGTGGGTGGGAACTCATTTCAGAAAATGGGTTTGATACAAGCTTATGAAACTAAAAATCCAGCAGAAGGCGTAGCGGGGCTGACGGGTAATGACTTAGACCGCTTTAAATTTAAAGTGCCGACCTTGCGTAACGTTGAGCTGACCTATCCCTATTTCCATGATGGTGCGTATTGGGATTTAGATGATGCCGTGGATGTGATGGCGCGTTTGCAGCTCGGTCGTCAATTGGAGAAGGAGCAAATCAGTCAGATTACTCTATTCTTAAAGAGCTTAACCGGTGAGCAGCCAAGTTTTGCTATCCCAATGTTGCCACCCTCTACTCCACAAACTCCACGTCCAGAGCCTTTTGCTAAGGTCAGTCAGTAATAGTAAAAAACGGCCCCTAGAGGCCGTTTTTTATTGGTGCAGATCAGTCTTTCTTTTTCAGCTTAGGGTTGGGGAAAAACTGTAACGCTTGTCCCACTGCCTTAGGCTTAGGCGCTTGCAGGCCGCTGGTGTTGACACGCGTCGGTACTTCACTGGGAATGGAGTTGCCTTCCGCGTTTAACGTATCGTTGTAGCCGCAGTGCACGCAATCACGATGGGGGACGCTATCGACTTCCCACATGCGAATGCCGTCCATCACCTGGCAGGCCGGACAGACTGCTCCGGCGATAAAGCGTTTTTGCGTTGCAGTTCCTGTGGTCTCACTTGGCGTAGTCATGATGATCTCTTTGGTTAGGCTGCTTGAGGGTCGCTAAGGCCGCTGTGACGCAGTAATGCATCGATCTGAGGCTCACGTCCGCGAAATTCAATAAACAGCTGCATCGGTGATTGCGAGCCGCCTTTAGCGAGAATCGAATCGCGGAATGCGCGGCCCGTTTCAGGATTGAGTACGCCTTCTTCTTCAAAGCGTGAGAAGGCATCGGCCGACAGTACTTCGGCCCACTTATAGCTGTAGTAACCTGCAGCGTAACCACCTGCAAATATATGCGCAAAGCTGTTGGCAAAACGGTTCCAGCTTGGCGGTACCATCACCGCGACTTGGTCACGTACGCTCTGTAAAACATCCAGCACGCTACGGCCATCGCCATGGGTGCAGTGCATTTCAAAGTCGAACAAAGAAAATTCAATCTGGCGCAGCATACCTAAGCCCGACTGGAAGTTGCGTGCCGCCAACATTTTGTCCAGCAGCGCTTTAGGCAAAACTTCTTGTGTCTGGTAATGCCCGGAAATCAGCGCTAAACCCTCAGGCTCCCAGCACCAGTTTTCCATAAACTGACTGGGTAGCTCGACTGCATCCCAGGCTACGCCATTGATACCGGAAGCACCTGCGAACTCAATGCGCGTGAGCATATGGTGTAAGCCATGGCCAAACTCGTGGAAGAGAGTGGTGACTTCATCATGAGTCAGCAAAGCAGGCTTGCCTTGGCTGGCAGGGGTGAAGTTGCACACCAAATAAGCAATCGGATTGATCATCTCACCGTTCGAGGCACGGTACTTATCACGGGCACCATCCATCCACGCGCCGCCACGTTTGTGCGAGCGGGCATAGAGGTCAAAGAAGAAGCGGCCAACATGCTGGCCATTTTCGGTGATTTCAAATAGGCGTACATCTGGGTGCCAGCTGTCAAAGTCGCTTAACTCTGTGATTTGGATGCCGTACAACTGTTCAACAATAGCAAATAATCCGCTGAGGACTTTATCAATGGGGAAGTAGGCACGCAGCTCTTCTTCGCTGATGTCGTAGCGCTGCTCACGCAGTTTTTCGCTGAAGTAACCGATATCCCAGCTGTTGAGGTCAGTCACTTGATGCTCTGCGGCGAAGGCTTGTAGTTCAGTTAAATCTTGCTTGGCAAAAGGTTTACTGCGCTCGGCTAAATCATGCAAGAAGCTCAGTACTTGCTCAGTGGTATCGGCCATTTTGGTGCTGAGAGACAGCTCGCTGTAGTTGTTAAAGCCCAGCAACTGCGCTAGTTCCAAGCGTAAATCCAGAATCTCCTGCATCACCGGTGAGTTATCAAGCTGGCCGGCATTGGGACCTTGGTCCGAAGCGCGGGTGCTGTAGGCGTTATAGACTTCTTCGCGTAACGCACGGTCGTCGGCGTAGGTCATTACCGCGTAATAGCTAGGGAACTCAAGGGTAATCAACCAGCCATCGAGCTCTTTATCTTTGGCTGCTTGCGCCATTTGCTCTTTCGCTGAATCGGTGAGGCCGGCTAATGCCTGCTCATCGGTCACATGCTTGGTCCAGGCTTGGGTGGCATCGAGCAGGTTGTTAGAAAAAGTGCTGGATAAATCTGACAGGCGCATTTGAATTTCGCCGTAGCGTTTTTGTTGCGCCGGCTCCAGATCAATACCCGACAAACGAAAATCGCGCAGTTCATCTTCTAAAATAGTTTTTTGTGCCACAGAAA
>CALZAE010000009.1 GCA_945612235.1 uncultured Gammaproteobacteria bacterium
TACGTATTAATCGGCATGGATCGCCATACTCCCGAGCGTTTTGAAAACTTTCAAAGCCATATCTGTCAATGGCCTGAAGTACTCGAATGCAGCCTCATCACTGGCATGGATGCAGACTACCAACTCAAAGTTATAGTCCCTGATATGGACCACTATCAAAAGTTCTTACTGGAAAAGCTCACCCGCATTGAGGGCGTCACCAGTGTGCGCTCAAGCTTCGTTCTCAATCATGTGCAGTTATCCACGGCTTTACCGCTCACTCATTTACAGCAGTAGGCAATCAAGTGCTGCCCACAGCTGTAAACACTAGACAAATATCTAAGAGCAAAAAGTCTTAGCGTCTTACATTGTCATGTTTTTAACGTATAATGTTGACCCTAATGCTGCGGATCAAAAAGCGCTGCTAGCAGTTTTAATGTTTGGCAGTTTCATGGCGAACATTACGACAGGCTCGTGGCGCATCACAAGAAGCAATATAAGCTTGTTGTACTATGTGGAATAGCTATGGAAACTGAAGTATTTGAAGAGCTAATGATGACCGTCTTAGTCGGTGGTCTCATATTATTTATGGCTTTTATAGTTTGGGATTTAGCCAAAAAATCTAAAGCAGGCCGTTATGGCACTGCAGTGCTGTTTTTTGCTCTAGGTCTCGGTGTACTTGGTTTTATTATTAAGACTGTAGTGATTGCCGTTAAAGGTCTATAAATTCTTCTGCTCTCCATGCTAACTACCATCTTATCTCCAGCACCCTTCTCGCGTTTATTTTAATATCTCTCCAAGGACACTCTTAATGAAAGCTGCTGATATCGTTATGCAGAGCTATGGCCGCTGCTGTGCAAGCGATGGTTTTTTTGACTCGTTCTATGACCACTTCCTTGCTACTTCGCCGGAAGTTCGTGATAAATTTGCCAACACCAATATGGCCGGACAAAAGTTATTGTTGCGCCAAGGCATTTTGAATGTCGTTTTGTATGCTCGCGGCATGCCAGGCACCAAACTCAAAGCACTCGGCTGTTCACACTCACGCCAGGGCATGAATATTCGCCCCGAGCTTTATACGCTTTGGTTTAACGCGCTCGCTGCAACCATTCGTGAACACGATAAAGAAAGTACAGCTGAGACCATGCAGGCATGGCGTGAAGTGGTAAACAAAAGTGTTGAAGTGATTGTCGCTGAATACTAACTGCAAAACTTGTTAAGCAGTGGGTGGTGTAAGACACCGCCCATCTACCTTAAAAAACACATAACTAACAGCTTAAGCAGGCATTTCAAGCTCACGCCACTGCCCGCTGGGCAAGTCAGCCAAACACCAATCACCAATCTGCACTCGCACTAGACGCAAAGTCGGCAACCCTACCGCAGCCGTCATCCGTCGCACTTGTCGATTACGTCCTTCATAAATAGTAAGTTGCAGCCACGCGGTGGGGATATTTTTACGCTCACGCACCGGCGGATTACGCACCCAGAGTTCAGGCTCAGCAATCAATTGCGCCTGTGCTGGTGCAGTCAATCCATCTTTTAACTCAACACCCTCACGTAAACGCTGCAGCTGCTGATCATCTGGCTGCCCCTCAACTTGCACCCAATACACCTTATGTAACTTGTATTTTGGGTCAGAAATTTTCGCCTGTAAGCGCCCACTATTAGTGAGCAGCACCAAGCCCTCACTGTCGCGATCTAAACGCCCAGCAGGATAGACATCAGCTACCGACACATAGTCTTTTAGCGTTGCGCGTCCTTGCTCATCGGTGAACTGGGTTAACACATCATAAGGCTTGTTTAGCATCAGCAGGCGTGGCTGCAGTGGCTCCAGCTTCTGCAGCTTAGTCTTGGCTCGTGTGTTAGACGAAAAAGCACTTTTCGGATGTGATTTCGCATAGGTTTTAATCGGCTTTTTCAATGAAGAACCTATACTGGCAAGCTGGCAACAAACTCAATCAACCATGGTTCTGCATCTCGCTCCGGCGTTACCGTCTCACTGGCATCCAAACGGAGCATTTCTTGCACTTCCACGACACCCAACTCTTCATAGAGCTCACGAATCATCTCGCCGCCCGCACAAAAATCATCACCATAACAAGCATCGCCTAAGCCAATCACACCGCCAAACAGGCCATGCCACTGCGGTGTTTTCTCACGCAGGGCGCTGACCAGCGGCTGTAAATTCTCCGGCAGTTCACCCATCCCAGTGGTTGAGGTAATAAATAGCAGCGCATCCGGTTCTAGTACCACTAATTCAGCGTAAGAAATACGCGGTTGATAAGTGACATTCAGGCCCGCTTCAGTAAATAACTCTGCAGCGTGATGGGCCACATCTTCAGCGGCACCAAACACAGTACCAGAAACAATCACTAGGTTAATTGTCATGCTCAGCAACGGCCTCATCAATATAAAAAGTAAGCTACGGTCAAAAAACCTAGAATAAATCTCATCATAACAAGAAATAACCGAGATGTAATAAAGGCTATACACCTAGACTTTGTAGGTTGTACAAATCCTAACTCTAGTATAACTTTATCAACCTTTAGCTGTGCAGCTTGATAAAAGACATTGCTGCTCATCACTGATTCCGATAAGGCCAATACTATGCATAGTAACGCCCCCATCCTACTAACCGGCGCCAGCCAACGATTGGGCTTGCACTGTGTTAAGCGTTTTTTAGATGCGGGCCAGCCAGTCATTATCAGTTATCGACAAGAGCGCGATGCGCTCAATGAACTGCGTAAACTGGGCGTACAGTGTATTCAAGCCGACTTTGCTAACGAGCAAGGTATTCTAGATTTTATTGCAAAAATCAAACAGACAACCTCTTCTCTGCGCGCAATTATCCATAATGCCTCACTATGGATTGCAGAAAATGGCGCTGATGCTAGCGCTTTTACGCAAATGTTCAATGTCCATGTTCTTGCACCCTACTTAATCAATGAACATTGCACGCCTTTACTGATGCAGTCTAGCAAGGCTGATATCATTCACATCACTGACGATGTAATCCGCAAAGGTAGCGCTAAGCGCATTGCTTACAGCGCAAGCAAAGCGGGCCTAGACAATCTCACTCTATCTTTTGCTGCGCGCCTAGCGCCGCATATTAAGGTGAACTCTCTGGCACCTGCACTGATCATGCTACACCCTGATGATGATGAAAATTACCAACGTCGCGCGATGGCAAAATCTGTAATGGGCAACGTGCCCGGTCCAGAAGTTATTTATCAAAGCCTGCGCTACTTACTTGATACGCCTTATGTGACAGGCACAACCCTTACTGTTAATGGCGGCCGGCATCTAAAGTGATGCAAGGCTTGGAGAGCTGATAATGTGTGATGACTTAAGTAAACACTACCATGAAATTTTAGTCGGTCTAGGTGAAAACCCTGAGCGCGAAGGTTTACTCGACACCCCAAAACGAGCCGCCAAAGCGATGCAGTATCTGTGCAATGGCTATGAAAAAAATCTTGATGAGATCGTCAACGGTGCACTGTTTGAATCATCCAGTGACGAAATGGTGATCGTGCGTGATATAGAGCTTTATTCTTTATGCGAGCACCACATGCTGCCCTTTATCGGTAAAGCCCACGTTGCCTACATCCCGACTGGAAAAGTACTGGGCTTATCTAAAGTCGCACGTATTGTTGATATGTACGCGCGCCGCTTACAGATCCAAGAAAACCTAACCCGCCAAATTGCTGATGCCGTGCAGAAAGTAACCGGCGCTGCTGGCGTTGCTGTGGTGATCGAAGCCAAGCACATGTGCATGATGATGCGCGGCGTAGAAAAGCAAAACTCAGTGATGACATCATCAGCAATGCTCGGGGCATTTCGTAACTCTGGCACGACTCGCCAAGAATTCCTGCAACTTATTCGGAGTCACTAATCTATGGCACGCTTAGAACCGGGCATGGCGCGCATTCGCATTAAAAATCTGCGTTTACGCACCTACATTGGCATCAATGAAGATGAGATACGTAACAAACAAGATATTTTAATCAACGTCACCCTGTTCTACCCGGCTGAAGATGCTGTGCAAATTAACGACATCAATCATGCACTGAATTACCGCACTATCACTAAAGAGATTATTCAGTACGTTGAGGAAAATCGCTTTGCGCTACTCGAGCGTTTAACTCAAGATGTCCTCGACTGCGTCATGCGTCACGAGCAAGTGCGCTACGCTGAAGTCGAAGTCGACAAGCCACACGCACTGCGCTTTTCGGAATCAGTCTCGATTACCCTGACGGCGCACCGCGCAGCGTAAGCCATGACACTAACTGAGTTTCTGCAAGCAATTAAACAGCCAGAGCATCGCTTTGCCGACACTTTGGCTTTTATTGATGCCCACTATCATTACACAGCCTGCGCCTTTGATAATGCAGGCCTGCATAACGCTGCCGGTAGTAATCAAGGTTCTTGTAAAATCCTTGGCTTAGCCTTACTTGAAAAACTCAGCAGCCATGACACTTTACTGGCATTTGCTGAGCACTACCAACACGTTCTGGCAACGCCTGATGGCAGTGACCATGCCAATATTCGTCAACTGCTAAAGCACGGATTAGAGTCCGTGCACTTTAACCAACTGCCTCTAAGCAGGCTTGTTGTCTAATGCCCATTGGTACAGTGCATTTTTACGTGCACCGGTAATATCAGCTGCTAGCGCAGCCGCGCGCTTGGGTGGCAACTCAGCCATCAATAGCATCAGCACACGCTGCGCCTCCAGCGAAACCTCTAGTGCTTCTGCCGGCTCTTGATAGCCTGCGATCAGCAGCACGCACTCACCACGCTGCTGATTCGCATCAGCGGCAATCCAATCATGCAATTCCTGTAATGGTAGATCTTTAATCGTTTCAAAGGTTTTCGTCAGCTCGCGAGCTAAAACCGCCGGACGATCAGCCCCAAACACATCACGCATATCGGCAATACTGTCCAAAATACGATGAGGCGCTTCATAGAAGATCAGTGTACGTGGATCATGTTGCACCGCAGTTAAGCGCGTGCAACGAGCAGCTTGTTTGGCGGGCAAAAAACCTTCAAAAACAAAACGATCTGAAGGCAAGCCCGCTGCAGATAAACCAGCAATCAGCGCACAAGCACCCGGCACCGGAACCACCGTGACATTCGCCGCACGTGCTTGGCGCACCAAGTGATAGCCTGGATCAGAAATCAATGGTGTGCCTGCATCAGAAATTAACGCAACATCATCACCGGCCAATAACCGGGTAATAAAACGTCCGCCCTCTTCACGCTCATTATGCTCATGACAAGCCGCCAAAGGTGTGCGGATACCAAAGTGCTGCAAGAGCCGTGTGGAGTGCCGTGTATCTTCGGCGGCAATCAGACTGACCTCAGCTAAAATACGCAAGGCTCGAGCACTGATGTCATCAAGATTACCGATAGGCGTCGCCACTACATACAATGTGCCAAGCCCATTAAGCTGAGGTGTGGATGCACTCACAAAACACTCCAAAGATACAAAATAAAGCACTATTGTAGCCTGATTTAGTGTGACAAGATCGCACCAATGCTCGCGCTTGGGTACAATCAAGTCATTAACTTTATTGTGCTTGGATTGCTTGTCTATGAAAACCCCATTACGCGTACTCTCAACCCTCTGCTTATCTATCTTGATAGCAGCTTGCTCAAGCTCGCCAAGCAATACGCTAGGACAGTTACCGCCGACCAAGTACAGCGATTTAGACAAACTACTCGAACAAGCTGGCAAGAAAAGTGACAGCCAAGCAGTCGGCCTGTACTTAGCCGCTGCTGACTTAGCATGGCAGCAAAAACAACCACTACGCGCACGAAAAATACTAGAAAGCCTAGATACCAGCCAAGCCAGCCCAGCACAATTAATTTTCGCAAAAACCCTTGAAGCCGAATTAGCTTTAGCCCGCCAACAGCCCAATAGCGCCTTGAAAGCCCTTAAGCATCCAAGCTTCGAGCGTCTCAGCGAAATGCCGCTGGCACAACAAACACGTAGCCAACTGGTACGTGCACAAGCTCTAGAAGACAGTGGAAAACCTCTTGCCGCAGCACGTGAGCGAATTTACATTGCACCTTTATTGGAAGGGCAGACGGCTTTTGACAACCACCAAGCAATCTGGTCTTTACTTAGCGCGCTGCCACGCACCCAACTCAATGAAACTGGCGATAATGATTTAGCCGGCTGGTTAGAGTTAGTCCTACTGACTAAAGCCACAAGCTCACTAGAGCAACAGCAGACCGATATCAAGCAGTGGATCGCCAATAACCCATGGCATCCCGCAGCTAAACAACTTCCGCAAGCTCTGCAACAATTGCAGCAACTACAAGCGCAAAACATCAAGATTCTAGCATTGTTACTGCCGAGCAAAGATGCCAACCAGAACGTTGTAGATGCTTTGCGCAATGGCTTTTTCGCAGCACATTACATTGCTCAAGCCAACGGTCAGGCGGTACCGGATATTCGCCTGTATGACAGTAACCAAATAAGCTCAATGGATACATTCTACGAGCAAGCAGCCCGTGATGGCGTTGAACTTGTCGTTGGCCCGTGGGAAAAACCTTTAGTTCGCCAACTGGCCAGCCGTTCACAGCTACCCATTACCACCTTGGCACTCAACTACGCTGACAATCATCAGAACGGTCCCGCACAACTGTTCCAATACGGCTTAGCGGCTGAAGATGAAGCCCGTTTAGCCGCTAATCGCGCCTGGACCGACGGTATGCGTCGCGCGGCAGCCTTGGTGCCGAAAAATGAATGGGGCGATCGCATCCTCAGCGCATTCACGGCACAGTGGCAGGAGCTTGGCGGTGAAATGATTGCCACCCAGCGCATTGATCGTCCTGCTGAACTGACTGGACAAATCGCTGAAATGTTTCAATTGCGTGCCAGCGAGCAACGCGCTAAACAATTACAAAGCACCTTAGACTCTAAAGTTGCCGCACAGCCTGCACGCCGTCCTGATATCGACTTTATTTTCCTCGCTGCCTCGCCACAGCAAGCTCGTATTATCAAGCCGACACTGTCTTTCCAATATGCTGGCGACGTGCCTATCTATGCCACTTCAGCGATCAATCCTGGAACCGGCGAGGTGTATCCAGAACTGGACGGCTTGCAGTTTAGTGAAATCCCTTGGTTTCTTGAGACTAACAACCCAATTCGTCAGCACATTACTTATCAGTGGCCACAAGCTCTAGGCAGCTTAGGGCGCTTTTATGCGATGGGTGCCGACGCTTACCAGCTGGCCAGCCAATTGCAGCAGCTGCGCGCACTACCAAACAGTCGTTCCGCAGGCTTAACGGGTAACTTGCAGCTCAATGCGCAGCAAAGAATTGAACGTTTACTCTACTGGGCACAGTTTAATAACGGCCAGTTAGAATCATTAAAAGAAACCCAGATTGACTAAGTCATTAGAAATTGGTCAAGTTGCTGAGCAATATGCTTTAAACTACCTAGCTAGCGCTGGTTTACAGCATATCGGCAGTAACTGGTCTTGCAAGTTTGGTGAGATCGACCTAATTATGCTTGCACACAACACGCTGGTATTTGTCGAAGTACGTTATCGAAAGCACAGCCAATTTGGTGGTGCACTTGATAGTATTGACCAAAACAAACGCCAGAAGCTGATAAAAACTGCCGAACAGTTTTTAACCGAACATCCGCAATGGTTAGAACATCCTTGCCGCTTCGATGTCATTACTGCACATCCTAACTCGACACAGGCGTTCACCATTGACTGGATTGAAGATGCATTTGAAACCGATTCCGATTTTTAATAAAGGCTGATCCTATGCAACCGCGTATTCAACACATGTTTCAAGCCAGTATTGAAACAAAACAACAAGCTTTAGCTGTCTTACCTCAAGCGATTGAGAGTGCAAGTTTGCTGATGGTGAGTTCACTGCTCAACGAAGGCAAAATCCTATCCTGTGGCAATGGTGGCTCAGCTGGCGATGCTCAGCACTTCTCATCAGAAATGCTCAACCGTTTTGAACGGGAACGTCCAAGCTTACCAGCCATCGCATTAACCACCGACAGCTCAACTATCACCTCGATTGCCAATGATTACAGCTACGAAGAAGTATTTTCCAAGCAAATTCGCGCACTGGGCCAAGCAGGCGATATTCTCCTTGCCATCTCCACCAGCGGCAACTCTGCGAACGTTGTGCAAGCCATTCACGCAGCTCATGATCGCAACATGCACGTAGTCGCACTGACCGGCCGTGACGGTGGTCAGATTGCACCTTTGCTACTGCCGGATGACGTAGAGATCCGAGTGCCTTCTAGCGTCACAGCTCGGGTCCAAGAAGTGCACTTGCTAGTCATCCACTCTTTATGCGACTTAATTGATCACCAACTGTTCGGGAGCGAAGAATGATCCGTCAAATTCTCACCATAAGTTTTTTAGCCATAGTGCTAACTGCCTGCGGTGCACGCAGTTTTGGCAACAAAATCGACGACCAATTTACTGCTCCTGAAGTTGCACGAGCGATTAAAGATGCCCACATTGATTTGTCGACTAGCACGTCTCATATCGTTGTTACGAGCTATAACGGCATTGTTTTAGTAACAGGGCAAACGCCACGTGCAGAGTTAAAAGAACTGGCAGGCAAAGCTGCTAACTCCGTGCAAAGCGCGAAGAAAGTCCACAATGAACTGCAAATCACCCAGCCCACTTCAGGTCTAGTGCGTAGCAACGACGCGTTATTAACCACCAGCATCAAGACTCGCATGCTGTCTTACAATGACGTGCCCGCCTCAAAGGTCAAGGTTGTCACTGAAAATGGCGTGGTGTATTTACTTGGTATCATTAGCCGTGCAGAAGCACAACGCGCAACGTCAGTCGTGCAAGACGTTAACGGCGTACAGAAGATTGTGCGTTTATTTGAGTATATCGACTGATATCTGATGAACCGACTCATATCGGCTGATTCGATATTTCACTAGGTAAGTTAAGACTGACTGCACTCTGTTGATTGCAGTCAGTCTTAAAAATTTATCTTACAACGCGTAAGCTCGGACGTCCGCCAGTTGGCGGCGTAGGTGGCTCATCATCATCGCCCTCCTCATCCTTAACTGTTTGTGTTGGCACAGAATGCAAGGCTACAGGCGACTCAGTGGCCTTAGTGGCATCCACAGGCTTCGCACTATCCTCATCACTCAGTAAGTCAGACTGAGCATCAAAAAACATGCCCTGCCCATTCTCACGAGCATAGATAGCCAAGACTGCGGTAATGGGTACGTACAATGAAAATGGCGCGCCTGAAAAGCGCGCCTCAAAGCTAATCGCTTGATTATCCATTGTAAAATCACGCACAGCAGCCGGTGCTGTGTTGAGAACAATTTGTCCATCTGCTGAATAGCCAGGCGGCACTGCTACGCCGGCATGATTAGCATCCACCAATATATATGGCGTGCAGTCATTATCAACGATCCACTCATAGAGTGCGCGTAACATATACGGACGACTGGAATTCATGCTCTGTTCCTATCGATTAAGGACGCATTAAACGCTCAGCCTCAGACAAACTTGCCTGAAAAGCTTCACGAGCAAAATTGCGCTCCATGTAATCTAATAGCGGCTGCGCAGCTTTTGGCAATTCAATACCTAAAGCAGGCAAACGCCACAAAATCGGTAATAAGTAGCAATCCACCAGACTAAAATCGTCACTCATAAAAAACTTCATGCTGGCAAACACAGGTGCAACACCTGTTAGGCTTTCACGCAGTTCTTTACGTGCTTTGCTGCGCGCAGCATCTTTAGTGCGCTTATCCAGAATCAGATCAGCTTGCGCACACCAGTCACGCTGCACACGATACGACAGCATACGCGTGTTTGCGCGAGCCACAGGATACACAGGTAACAGCGGCGGGTGCGGGTAACGCTCATCCAAGTACTCAAGAATGACCGTAGAATCGTACAGCGCCAAATCGCGATCAACCAAGGTAGGCACCGTTGCATAGGGATTAACCTCAGCTAAGTACTCTGGGCATTCGCCATTTGTAACGTCCATGATTTCAGCAGTTACTGCCTTCTCCGCCAGTACCAAACGCACACGGTGCGAGTATTGACAGGTCGGATCAGAATAACAGCCCAACTTATTGGGGGCAGACATTGCTTCCCTCCTTCACTATTAAATATGCATAAAGCACAAAAACGCACGCGCCCATCAGGGCGCGTGCGTCACTCGGTAAGCATACTGCTGAGTGTCAATGCACATCTTTCCAGTATTCACGCTTCAAGAAGTAGGCGAATACAAAGAAGAAGGCAAGGAACAACAGTACATATGTTCCGATGCGCTGGCTCTTGAGCTTAACAGGGTTTGCTGAGTATTCGAGGAAAGTAACAAGATTTTTAATTTTCTCGTCAAATTCAGCTTCATTCAGCGATCCCGTATTAGGCACAACAGTCAACTGATCACAAGCCTCATGGGTCACAGGGACACCGGTCAACTGATCAAAAACTTTGGCACCGTTCTCTTCAATTTGTACTTGCTTGCAACCAATTTCTTGGCGGCCTTGCAAGCCAACGAGTACGTTCGGCATACCTACAGATGGAAACACTTTATTGTTTACACCGTAAGGCCGTGTTGGATCTTCATAGAATGTACGCATGTAAGTGTACAACCAATCCGCTCCGCGCACACGCGCAACCAAAGTTAAGTCTGGCGGTGCAACACCGAACCATTTCTTAGCGTCATCCGCGGTCATACTGGATTTCATGTGATCACCAAACTTAGCATCTGTTAACACTAAGTTTTTCATCATCAATTCTTCACTGATGCCCAAGTCATTAGCAACACGCTCGTAGCGCTGAAACTTAGCGCCATGGCAACCCATGCAATAGTTCACAAAGGTTTTTGCGCCATCTTGCATAGCAGCTTTATCGGTTAGATCAATTGATACGCTATCCAATGGATAGGCACCACCTGCTGCAAAACCAAACATAGGGATTGCAGCCAAAATTAACGCAGCAATTTGCTTTTTCATTAGCCAGTCACCCTTTCCGGAACCGGTTTAGTCTTTTCCATTCTGGTATAGAAAGGCATCAGAATGAAATAAGCGAAGTAAAGAATAGTACAGATTCGTGCAACCAATGTGCGCTCAGGGGTTGGCGCCAAGACACCTAACACGCCAAGAATCACAAAGCAGATGCAGAATACTAGCAACCAAATTTTGCTCATCCAGCCTTTGTAGCGCATTGATTTGACCGGACTACGATCTAACCAAGGCAACACAAATAAAGCTGCAATCGAACCACCCATTGCTACAACACCCATCAACTTATCAGGTACTGCACGCAAAATTGCGTAGAACGGAGTGAAGTACCAAACTGGAGCAATATGGTCTGGCGTTTTCAGTGCGTTAGCTTGTTCGAAGTTAGGCTTCTCGAGGAAGTATCCACCCATCTCAGGGAAGAAAAACACAATAAAGCAGAACACAAACAAGAACACGATAACGCCAACGATATCTTTAACAGTGTAATAAGGATGGAAAGGAATACCGTCTAAAGGAATACCGTTTTCATCTTTATGCTTTTTGATATCAACGCCATCAGGGTTGTTTGAACCCACTTCATGCAGCGCCAGGATATGCAGAACAACCAGTGCTAGCAGAACAATAGGCACAGCAACAACGTGCAGGGCGAAGAAGCGGTTCAGTGTGATACCTGAAATCAGATAGTCACCACGGATCCACTCAGTCAGATCAGCACCAATCACTGGAATCGCACCAAACAGTGAAATAATCACCTGCGCGCCCCAGTAGGACATTTGACCCCATGGCAGTAAGTAGCCCATGAACGCCTCAGCCATCAGCGCTAAGTAGATCAGCATACCGAAGACCCAAACTAGCTCACGTGGCTTCTGGTAGGAGCCATAGAGCAAGCCGCGGAACATGTGCATGTAGACTACGATAAAGAACGCTGAAGCTCCGGTGGAGTGCAAGTAGCGCAAGATCCAACCGTACTCAACATCACGCATGATGTACTCAACAGAAGCAAACGCACCTTCTGCAGATGGCTCATAACTCATCGTCAACCAAATACCGGTTAGCAACTGGTTAACCAGTACTAACAGGGCTAGAGAGCCGAAGAAGTAATAGAAGTTAAAGTTTTTTGGTGCGTAGTACTTTGATAAATGGTCTTCCCACATTTTCGTGGCTGGGAAGCGGGCATCCACCCATTCCATAAATTTACTCATCAGACTTTCTCCTCATCAATACCGATAATGACGATATTATCCGACTCATAAGAATGTGGAGGAACCGGTAAATTCAACGGTGCTGGCTGTGATTTATACACACGTCCGGCAAGATCATAGCGCGAACCATGGCAAGCACAGAAATAACCACCAACCCATTCAGGCCCTAAGTCTGCAGGTGCAACTTCTGGTCTGAAGGTAGGCGCGCAACCTAGGTGCGTGCAAACGCCAAGCACAATCAGCAACTCAGGCTTAATTGAGCGCTCTTCTGGATTAACGTAAGTAGGTTGATCTGACTCTTTCGACCCAGGATCAGCAAGGCTAGGCTCAAGCTTTTTCAGCCCTTCCATAATTTCCGGTGTACGGTGCAATACAAATACAGGCTGACCACGCCATTCAGCAACAACCTGCTGACCTGGCTCAACCTTGCTTATATTGACTCGCACCGGTGCTCCCGCGGCTTTCGCCCTAGCACTGGGGGCCCAAGACCCCAAGAACGGGATCGCAGCCCCAGCCGCTCCAGCTGCACCCACCACAGAGGTGGCTGCCACTAGAAAGCGACGTCGGCCCGCATTCACGCCGTCATTGCTCATTAAGTCGTCTCCCATCAGCTATGTAGCCTGTTGTCAGGCCTTGTAATAAGAAATAAAGCTACTTACATTCTTGAATTTTACAAATGGTAAAGAAAAGGTGTCTTCTTGACAAGTTCAATGCTATTCGCAATCCACTTAATTATCCCGCAAACCACGACTGGCCTACGTATGACAGATTGCCGCAGAGCATGTTCAGATACAAAAAACGCCCAGATTCCTTGCGGAAACGGGCGTTTTTCTGCAGCAAATGCCAATCAGCGCTTAGAGTACTGAGGACGCTTACGTGCTTTACGTAGACCAACTTTCTTACGCTCAACTTCACGAGCATCACGCGTAACAAAGCCAGCTTTACGCAGCTCTGGGCGTAAAGATTCGTCATAATCCATCAAAGCACGAGTAATGCCGTGACGAATTGCACCCGCTTGACCACTTGCACCACCACCAGCAACGGTGATCATGATGTCAAACTTTTCAGCAGTATCTGTTAGCTCAAGTGGCTGACGAACCATCATTCGTGCAGTCTCACGAGCAAAGAAATTCTCTAGAGTGCGGTTATTAATAGAAATGCTACCTGTACCCGGACGTAAAAAAACGCGTGCGGTTGCAGTCTTGCGACGGCCAGTGCCGTAATTTTGAGTCGCCGACATAATCAACTATCCCCTTAAATCTTAAGTTCTTGAGGCTGCTGTGCAGCATGCGGGTGGTTAGTACCTGCATACACTTTCAGCTTGCGATACATGTCGCGGCCCAGCGGATTTCTTGGAAGCATACCTTTAACAGCAGCTTCAATAACGCGTTCAGGTGCTTTAGCAATCAATTTCTCAAAGCTAATTTCCTTGATACCGCCTGGGAAACCAGTGTGTGAGTAATAGATTTTATCTGATGTTTTATTACCAGTGACACGAACCTTCTCTGCATTAATAACAACGATGTAATCGCCAGTATCAACGTGCGGAGTGTACTCAGGCTTGTGCTTACCGCGTAAACGGCTAGCAATCTCAGTGGCCAAACGACCCAGAGTCTGGCCTGCAGCGTCGACGACATACCAGTCGCGCTGTACAGTTTCATTTTTTGCTGTAAAAGTTTTCATTCGCTATGGCCTCAGGGCCGTCTTAAAAATAGACGGCAAATCCTAATGAATAGTATTGTCTTTGACAAGTCAAAGTAAGCTCATATGACAGACGCTACTTCGGGGGCTCGGGTCTATCACGTCTGCTATGGCTCTAAATTTCTTAAGTTTCGGTAAATTTGCATCTTTTACCTACTGCTCTGTATTGGACTAGGCATTGTCCACAAAACAGCCGCGTAATTATGACTGTTAGTAGGAAAATTGCAACCGCTTAATTACCTGTTGTATAGCATTAAGCACACTCAGGGCATGAATGGACGCTGATAAGATGCTGCACAAGTGTCTTTATGGCTGCCTCTGAGGCGCTTTTAGAGCTAGCGCAGCCAGCAAATAAGACAATATATTCAGCATAAAGATACTATTATCTAACTCACTGGCTTTCGTTGCCTCGCATGGGTCTATAATAAGGTGGCACGCACTTGTGGAGCCGTCATGTATATTCCGCCGTTGTTTTCTGCTTTACGCGAAGCTTTTGCTTCAGGTTATACCATCAAAACTTTACGCAGCGATCTCAACGCTGGTTTAACGATTGGTATCATTGCTATTCCATTAGCCATGGCTTTGGCTATTGCTGTTGGAGTGCCACCGCAACACGGGTTATACACCGTACTTATAGGTGGCTCGGTGATCGCTCTCACCGGTGGCTCACGCTTTAACGTCTCTGGGCCAACCGCAGCCTTTGTGGTGATCCTGCTACCTATCACTCAGCAGTTTGGTGTAGGCGGCTTGCTGCTATGCACAGCCATGGCCGGCGGTATCTTAATCAGTATGGCGTTTTTACGTGCGGGTGCTTTATTGCAGTTTATCCCCTACCCCGTCACTTTAGGTTTCACCGCAGGTATTGGTATTGTGATTGCCACCTTGCAGATTAAAGACGCCTTTGGCCTTGAAAACATCCAACCTGCAGCCAACTATATTGAACAGTTTGGCGCTCTAGTTAGCGCTCTACCTACCATTCATTTAGGCGACACCCTAGTGGCGGCAGTCACCTTAGCTGTCCTGATTATTTGGCCGCGCTTTGTCCCCAAGATTCCAGGGCACTTGGTTGCTCTGACTGTAGGCAGCTTGATTGGACTAGCCCTCAACAATGCGGATATTACCGTAGCCACTCTGGGCGATCGTTTCAGCTATGTTGTCGATGGTGTTGAGCATCCTGGTATTCCACCATTTTTACCTACATTCCTCTGGCCCTGGGAGCTGCCCGGCCCTGACGGCAAGCCACTGGTACTGTCTTTTGAGCTTTTTCGGCAACTACTTGCTCCAGCATTTGCTATCGCCATGCTCGGGGCGATTGAGTCTTTACTCTGCGCAGTAGTAGCTGACGGTATGGCTGGCACTAAACATAATCCTAATGGCGAATTACTCGGCCAAGGTATCGGTAATATTTTAGCCCCGATGTTTGGTGGCATTACCGCCACAGCAGCGATTGCACGCAGTGCAGCCAACGTGCGAGCCGGTGCATTCTCACCTATTGCCGCCATCACCCATGCGGGTGTCGTGCTGCTGGCGATGCTGTTGCTTGCACCCTTATTCAGCCACTTACCCATGGCAGCTTTGGCTGCGCTATTGCTGATGGTGGCTTGGAATATGAGCGAACCCAAGCACGTTGTACACACCCTGCGCATTGCCCCGCGTAACGATGTTCTAATCCTGCTGACCTGCCTCTCACTGACGGTACTCTTTGATATGGTACTGGCCGTAGGTGTGGGTTTAATTCTGGCTGCCGGCTTATTCATTAAGAGCATGAGCGAACTGACTGACACCGCGACTGTGGACAGTAACAAACACGACATTCCGGACTTACCAAGCTCGGTGACTGTGTATGCGATTCGTGGCCCGCTGTTCTTTGGTGCTGCAGAAAAAGCACTGAGTGTGCTGCGCAAATTTAACCCAGAAATCCGCGTCGCCATTATTGATATGCGCGCCGTACCAATGCTAGATATGACAGCACTGGCAGCACTGAGTAACGTGCTCAATGATTACCAAAAAAATGATATTGGTATTATATTCTTAGGCGCCACAGCTCAAGTGCGCAATGAAATGCGCCGAGCCGGCATCAGCTTAGCCAATAACAAACTCTCTTACGTCAACAGTCCAGAACAGGCACAAACACGTGCACTACGCTGGCTAGACCCTAGCGTTCTAGAGCAGCAAAACAGCAATGATGCGCCAAAAGATGCATCCAATACACAGCTTTAACTCACAGACCAGGTGCCTGCAGCACCCTTTACATTCATGGTAAACTTGATCTTATGAATATTTATACATCTCGTCCTGCTGTACTGTGTTTATCCGGTCACGACCCTGTCGGCGGAGCGGGTATCCAAGCCGATATTGAAGCGCTGATTGCACAAAACTGTCATGCCACGCCAGTGATTACCGCACTGACCATTCAAGATACGGTTGATGTAAGTGATTTTAAAATCCTTGACCATGCTTGGGTCATGGCACAGGCGCAAGCGATTTTAGACGATATGCCCGTGTCGGCCATTAAGCTGGGGATGCTTGGCTCGCTGGAGATGGTCGATACCGTCGTTGAGATTATTCAAAAACTACCCGACACACCTTTTGTCTGCGACCCCGTTCTGCGCGCTGGCGGTGGCGGTGCGTTAGGCAAAGATGAAGTGGGCTATGCCTTGCGCTCAAAGTTGATGCCATTAGCAACAATAGTAACGCCCAATTTACCCGAAGCTCGCATTCTGGCTGAATTGCCCAACGGTACCGCGGACGAATGTGCTGCCGTATTGCTTCAGCATTGCGAACACTTGCTGATTACCGGCGGCCATGGTGATGAGCAAGAAGTGCATAACCGTCTGTATTGCGCCGACGGCAGCACCCATACCTTTAAATGCGCACGCTTACCCGGTGAATACCATGGCTCAGGCTGCACCTTAGCGAGCACCTTGGCCGGTCGTTTAGCCATCGGCCAAGAGCTGGTTAGCGCGGTTGAGTTTGCCTTGAACTACACTTGGCGTACCTTGCGTGATGCTGAGGCTCCGGGACGCGGCCAATATATTCCCCGCCGCTTGCCACTGGATTTTTGTCGCTCATGAGTGACAAAGCTCAGCTACTACGCGGCTTATACGCCATCACAGATTCTGCATTATTAGCCGATGGACGCTTATTGCCCTATTGCGAAGCGGCATTGCGTGGTGGCGTTAAGATTTTGCAGTACCGTGACAAATCCACCGACAGCAGCCAGCGTTTTGCTGAAGCACAAGCTCTAAAAGCGCTCTGCCAAAGCTACGGCGCACGTCTACTAATTAATGATGACGCGGCATTGGCTGCGCAGTTACAGGTGGATGTGCACCTAGGTCAAAGTGACGGTAATTTATTGCAAGCGCGCGAACTACTAGGCCCTGAGGCCATTATTGGCTCAACCTGCCATGCGCAGCTCGAACTGGCTGAACAAGCCGTGACACAAAGTGCTGATTATATTGCCTTTGGTCGCTTTTATGAGTCACAAACTAAACCCGGCCGTGTCTTAGCCACCACTGCACTACTGGCGCAGGCGCAACAGCTTAAGCGCCCTATTGTTGCAATTGGCGGCATTACTCTGGAAAACGGGCGGACTTTAATTGAACACGGCGCAGATATGCTTGCCGTGATTCATGCTTTATTTGCCGCCGATTCAGCGGCGGCAGTGGAACAACGTGCGCGTGCATTTAACGCGTTATTTACCGATTAATTTTTGCAGCGACAGGCTCACTGCTTTTTTGGATGAGGTTATTTCATGTCACGCTCAGCATCTCTGTTTGAACAAGCCCAGAAACATATCCCCGGTGGTGTTAACTCACCCGTACGCGCCTTCGCTGGCGTGGGCGGCACGCCATTGTTTTTTAAGCACGCTAAAGGTGCTTATGTCACGGACGAAGACGACAAGCAGTATGTCGACTACGTCGGCTCGTGGGGCCCGATGATTTTGGGTCACAGCCACCCAGATGTACTCGATGCCGTACGCAACCAGTTAGAGCATGGCTTATCTTACGGTGCACCGACTGCACTAGAAGTTGAAATGGCCGACTTAGTCTGCAGTTTAGTACCTTCTATGGATATGGTGCGTATGACCAGTTCCGGTACTGAAGCGACTATGAGTGCGATTCGTTTAGCCCGTGGCTACACAGGTCGCGATAGTATTATTAAGTTTGAAGGCTGCTATCACGGTCACTCCGACAGCTTACTGGTTAAAGCAGGCTCTGGCGCACTGACCTTAGGCGTGCCCAGCTCACCAGGCGTACCGGCAGCTTTTGCCAAGCACACTATTACTCTGCCCTTTAACGACACTCAAGCAGTCGCTGCTTACCTAGCTGAACACGGCGAAGAGATTGCCTGCATTATCGTGGAGCCGGTTGCCGGTAACATGAACTGTGTGCCACCTGCGCCTGGCTTTCTAGAAGGTTTGCGCGAGCAGTGTGATAAGCACGGTGTAGTATTGATTTTTGACGAAGTGATGACCGGTTTCCGTGTCGCTTTAGGCGGTGCGCAAGCGCTGTACAATGTGAAGCCTGACCTATCAACCTTTGGCAAAATCATCGGCGGTGGTATGCCAGTGGGTTGCTTTGGTGGTAGCAAGAAAATCATGTCGCACATCGCCCCACTTGGCCCTGTGTACCAAGCTGGTACTTTGTCAGGCAACCCATTAGCGATGGCCGCTGGCTTAACCACGCTGAAGCTGATTAGCCGCCCTGGTTTCCATGACGAACTAACCGACTACACTTCGCGTATGCTGCAAGGTCTACAAGAGCGTGCGGATGCCGCAGGTATTCCATTCACCACCACGCAGGCCGGTGGTATGTTTGGCCTGTACTTTACCGAGCGTAAGAACATCACTAGCTTTGAAGATGCGACCAGTAGCAACATTGCGCACTTCAAGCAGTTCTTCCACTTGATGCTCGAAGGCGGTGTGTATTTAGCACCCAGTGCTTTTGAAGCAGGCTTCAGCTCGATTGCTCTAGGTGATGCAGAACTCAAAATCACTCTCGATGCAGCCGAAGCAGCCTTTGCGAAAATGCAAGGCTAATGATTCGCTGAGATATAAAAACGCCCATTCATTTGGGCGTTTTTTTTGGTGCTGAGATTGTTTTTGAGTGTATAGAGCAAAATGCATATGCGCGTGGCGTACTGCGCTATTGCTGTTCTTCCGTCGACGAACCCATCCTGGGTTCAACTCCGGCGCTGCGCCATCCATGGCTACGCTTGCCACAGCAACAGCGCAGTACTTGTTGAATATTTATAGTGTTAGCACTGCTGCGTAATAAAGTATTTCGAAAGCTCATAATAAACAATCTGTTTGCTTGTGCTGATAGCAAGCAGACTGATTAAAACTCTCTAGATCTCTAACGCTTCACAAAAAACGGCTCTCAGCCAGAACTCCAGACTCAACTCCCAACAACCAACCCTCATGCTCTATGCTTTTAAGAAGCATGCTACTCGAGTGCCAGCCACATCAATGGTCAAGAAGTGTCTCGTGGGTGACGCGGCAAGTGAAGCCATGGATGGCGTAACGCCCGAATTGAGGCAGGAAGCCTCATTGAGGGAAAAGCGCCACCCACGAGACACGCCATGCCCCACATCTAGCCCGCACCAACAGCACCCCAACCCACATCAAGCCAGCAGATCACACACAAACCTCACTCAGACAGCGAACGAATCACCTCAGGCAACTGCGCAATCTGACTCACCTGCGCATCCGGCTCAATCTCGCCCGTCCAAGGCTGCCCCTCAGGATTAAACCAAATCGTCCTCATTCCCACCTGTTGCGCACCAAACACATCATCATGCGGGTGATCACCAATATGAATACTACGACTAGGCGCAACTTGCGCACGCGCCAGCGCCGCCAAAAACACCGCAGGCTCAGGTTTAGCCACACCTAAAGCATCCGCATTTAACGCAAAAGAAAAATACTCAGCCAAACCCACACGACGCACATCCGCATTACCATTACTGAGCGCACCCAACATATAAGCATTGCACAACTGCGCCAAGGTCGGACGTACATCGGCAAACAACTCAACATTCTGCCGCGCGGCTAAAAACACCTGAAACGCCTGCTCCGCCGTTTCACGCGCTTCAACTTCGCCATAGCCTGACTGTAAAAACGCCCGCAACAGCATCTGATAACGCACTTCGCTGACGCGTCGATCCAACTCCGGCTGCAACTGCACCACCTCAGCCCGCAACTGCTGCAAACGCTCCGGCGTTAACACCTCAACACGCGCCGCATGCTCAGCTAACCAAGCCCGCAGCTTATGATCTGCCGCCACAATCACCGGCTGCACCGACCACAAGGTATCATCTAAATCAAAAGTAATTAATTCAATCGTCATCAACTTGGCTTCCGCTTCGCCCGTGGATGAGCTTGGTCATACACCTGCGCTAAATGTTGAAAATCCAAATGGGTATAAATCTGCGTCGTACTGATATCCGCATGTCCGAGCAACTCTTGCACCGCCCGCAAATCATGGGATGACTCAAGAATATGACTAGCAAACGAGTGACGTAACATATGCGGATGTAAATGCTGACCCAGATCACGCACACCGGCCTGGCGCACACGTTCACGCACCAATTGCGGACTCATGCGCCGACCGCGCACACCAATAAACAACGCTTGGTCTTGCGACTGCACTTGCCCACGCACTATCAGCCAACGCTCAACTGCAGCCACCGCCTGACTACCCACCGGCAGCAGCCGTTGCTTATTACCCTTACCCAGCACCAACACCAAGCCTTGCGCCAGATCGATATCAGCAATATTTAAACCCACTAATTCAGATAAACGTAAGCCCGAAGAATACAGCAACTCTAAAATCGCATGATCACGGCAACTGGCAAAATCATCCGCCACCGGACTATCTAGCAACTGCTGAGCGCGGTCCACATCCAAGACTTTAGGTAATTTACGCGGCCCTTTGGGTGGGCGAATGCCCGCAGCGGGGTCATGCTGGCAAATACCTTCACGCATCAAGTAAGCATACAAGCCGCGCACTGCCGATAATAAACGCGCAATACTGCGCCCCGACAAACCACCTTTATAGAGCTGCGCAACCAGCTCACGCAATTGCGCTACGCGCAACTCTTGCCAACTGGCTAACTGCTGCGCAGAGGTAAAATCGACAACTTTAGCTAGATCAGTGCGATACGCAGTTAAGGTATGCACCGACACTTGGCGCTCCACCTGCAAGTACTCAAAAAAAGCAGCTAACTGGGTTTGCATGCACACCTCAGGGTCACTTGGTTTATTTAACCGCGCGCAATGAGGCCAGCATACTTGGCAATAAACGCGCCAGCACATCAGCCAGATAGCTTAAAAAAAATGTATCCACTGAACTGCTGTAATGCTGCTGGTCTTCACTACCAATCGCCAACACACCTTGAATACCATTGTGCTCTAAAGTCACCACCGCAACCGACTGGATATGTTTTGCTTGCTCAGCACCAAACAAAAAGTTGAGCTCTTTAGCCCGCAGCACCCCGCAGAATGCTTTACCACCCAGCAATAACCCACCAATATGCTGCTGAGCCAACTGCAAAGTGGTACTGCGACCTATGCTAATCGGGTTATCACTAAACAAGGTTAAACTGGCAAAAGGCACCTGGAATGAATGACGCAAGCTGTCATCCACTACACCGACCAAGTCATCCACGGTTTGCGCTTCAAGCATTTCTAAAATCAGGCGGCGCACCTTATCAAACAGGCGGTCATTATCACGGGCAATATCCATCAACTCAGTTAAACGCTGATGCATCTCCGTATTACGCTCACGCAATACCACCATTTGCCGCTCAACTAAAGAAATGGCACTACCACGCTCATGCTGAATACGCATTTGCGTGAGAAGCTGGTCTTTATCCTGAAAAAAATCAGGATGCTCACTTAAATAAGTAACCACCTGTTGCGCAGTTAAGCCGCGTTTGTTTTTTTTAACAGTAGTCATAAACGGATTTGCCCTTCATAAATACGAGTTGCCAACCCAGTAAAATACATACGCTGTTCACGCTCAGGCACATGCATCCAGCCCCGCGTGGTGCCGCACAAAGATTCAATATGCACTCGTTGATTGACCCAACCGCGCTCAATGGCATACACAGCCGCAGTACATAGCCCTTGATGAAAGTTATCCACCATACCGCTACCCAATTGCCAAGTGGCAACTTTGAGATGGTTACGGTCTTGCAGTTGCAGTGCAGTGATTAAGGTATCGCGTGCCACACTGGTATGCTGCTCTAAGTAGTGCGCCAGTTCTAACAAAGGCACCTGCTTTACATCCAATACCGGCAACACTGCATGCACACCCTGCAATGCCATCATGCTAAAACTTGTAGCACGCAACCAAGGCGATGGCGCGAGCAGATGCTCAGGTAATTCAATGCTGTCAGCTAAAACGCTCGGCTGCGCCAAAGGCACCGACACCGAGCCATCAGTGTGCACTTCAACCTCCAGCACTGTATGGCGCAATTCAATACGCATCTGTGCTTTAGAGATCAAGCGTTTGTCTGCCACTAAGCGCGCCACACAACATAAATCACTGGCTTGCCAATCCACCTCAGCGCCATCGCTATCAAACATTCGGCAACTAAAATCAACATCAGGATGCTGTGGCACTTCAATTAATGCCAAACGCTGAAAACCCACACCAGTGCGCCTGTCACTCCAAGCGCGCATATGATGTGGTTGAATGTAGGCATACTGACTGATTAAGTCGATCACCATTAAGTCATTGCCAAAGCCATGCATTTTCGTAAAACGCAGAAGCATGTTATGCCTCCGGCAATAGACTTTCGTGGGCAAACAACTCGGCGATGGTTTCACGACGGCGCACTAGATGCGCTTGCTCGCCATCCACCACGACTTCCGCAGCACGGCCGCGACTGTTGTAATTGGAACTCATCACAAAGCCATAAGCTCCCGATGAGCACAACACCAGCAAATCTCCTTCAGCCAAATGCAGATCACGCTCTTTAGCTAAAAAGTCGCCGGTTTCACACACAGGACCCACCACGTCATAACAACGGGTAGCACCCTCACGTGGCTGTACCGCTTGCACATCCATCCACGCCTGATACAGCGCTGGACGCAGCATGTCGTTCATCGCAGCATCCACTATGGCAAAGTCTTTATGCTCAGTGTGCTTGAGGTACTCAACCTTGGTCAGCAACACGCCCGCATTGGCGACGATATAACGACCCGGCTCAAAGACTAAAGCCAAGTCACGTCCCGCCACGCGCGCACGCACTGCCGCCATATAATCACCCGCACATGGCGGCTGCTCGTCTTGATAACGCACACCTAAACCGCCACCTAAATCCAAGTGACGAATACTAATACCATGCTCAGCTAAACGATCCACCAAGATTAAGACCCGATCTAAGGCGTCTAAAAACGGCTCTAGCGTGGTCAATTGCGAGCCGATATGGCAATCCACACCTTTAATGGCAATATGACTTAAGGTCGCTGCATGCTGATACACCGACTCAGCAATATTGATATCAATACCAAATTTATTGTCTTTCAAGCCGGTCGAGATATACGGATGAGTTCCCGCATCGACATCCGGATTAACGCGCAACGATACCGGAGCAATCACGCCCATCTGCGCGGCAACCTCTTGCAGACGATCCAACTCATCGACCGATTCCACGTTAAAGCAATGCACACCCACTTCCAGCGCGCGCTGCATTTCTTCACGTGTTTTACCCACGCCAGAAAACACCATACGCTCTGGTAAACCACCGGCGGCTAACACACGCTCCAGCTCGCCCACTGAAACAATGTCAAAACCAGCCCCCAGACGCGCCAAAATATTTAACACGGCAATATTGGAGTTGGCTTTCACCGCGAAGCACACTAAATGCTCAACGCCTTGCAAGCCATCGGTATAACTGCGGTATTGCGCCTCAATGTGTGCACGAGAATAGACGTAAGTGGGTGTACCAAACTGCTGGGCAATGGCACTCAGAGCTACACCTTCAGCATGTAACTCACCTTGTTGATATGTAAACGCTTGCATGCTGCTCTCCTTTAGAGTTCATAACGGTCTTTGCGATGTTCATGGGCAGCCTTTTCATCATCAGGATGATAGAGCGGACCTTTTTGACCGCAACCCGTTAAACCCAGCAGCAAGATAGATAATGCAACAAATGGAAGCACAATACGCTTCATAACAAACCCTTCATCAAAACTATAATATGCGTTGAGTATACCGACCCCTCATAATCTTGCCTATGCGCAGTACAGTCGCCACACTAGGATAGTTCTGAAAAAGACGTGTTATTGTTTAGCAAAGCAGCGACTTTTGTTGATATGCCGTGTTTAGCCATTAAAAATCGTAAAGGAGCTCTCAATGAGCCTGAGTAATAGCCAGTTCCATGACCTTGTAGATGCCACGCAAAGAAACCTTGAAGATATCTTAGATGACAGCGATGCCGATATTGATATTGAAAACAGCGCAGGTATTTTAACCCTGACATTTGAGAACCGACACCAAGTGATTTTGACCCGTCAAGAACCGCTTAAGCAGCTCTGGCTCGCGGACCGCAGCGGTGGTTTTCATTTTGATTACGACAGCAGCGTCAGTCAGTGGCGTTGTGATGCCAACCAGCGCACCTTAACCGATATGTTAGGCGAGATTTTACAAGCGCATACTGCGCTGGATTTTGATTTAAGCAGTTTGTAACACTCAGTTATACCGCATTGATTCTTTCTCGCCATCCCTTGCTTATTTAAATAGCTGTGATAGTTTGAGTGGTATCTGCTGTAGAGAATAACAGCACCTCAAAACCTCGTCATCTGGCGGGGTTTTGTCTTTTTTACTGTTTAGTTATCACTTAGGAGTACCACAAAAACCATGAGCAACAAGCCCGCGATCACTGTCACCCGTCTAGATATGCAACGCCTTGAGCAGATGCTCAATAACCTTGACGACTATGACGCCGCAGCCGAAGCCTTAGAAGCAGAACTTGCCCGCGCGAATTTTGTTGGTCATACGGACATCCCCAGCGACGTCGTCACCATGAACTCTAAAGCTCACTTTCGTGAAGAATCCAGTGCTGCCGATTATCAACTGACTTTAGCTTATCCAGCCCAAGGCGGTATCGACGGCCATGTCTCAGTATTAGCGCCCATAGGCATGGCACTACTAGGACTCAGTGTTGGCCAAAGTATCGATTGGATTACACCCAAAGGTAAGGCACTCAAACTCACGCTCAATCAAGTTATCTACCAACCTGAAGCTCAGGGTGAATTTACACTCTAAGCAGCCCTCTGCGGCAATCTATTACAGAGCCTTATACAACTGTAAGCGAGCTGTTACGCAGGTTCTGTAATGCTTGATTGAGCTGAGTTTCTAAGGTTGTTTTGCGCTGTAAAAAGTGAATGGTTTGCACGCTATCGTGTCCCGCTACTTTAGACAAATCAACATCAGTGATATAGCAGCGTTCGTACTCATCACCCGCTGCGCTTGCCATCCCGATAATATAACGCGCAACCACTTCATAGAGTTGCACACCGTACTGCAACTCGGAAAACTCTTGATGATTGCAATACAGCAATAAGGTACCGTCACGCTCGTAAATGGCTTGCACAGCATAAAAAGTCTGTTCAGGGCCAGCATTACTTAATTGACAACGTTCAATACTCTGTGGACTGTCATCGCCATCTGGATAAATACGATGATAATTGACACTCAGAGGCGTCATAGCCGATTGCACAGCAATAAAAGACTCTGCAATATTATGTCGATAAAGCAAAGAGTCTAAAAAAATCCGCAAGGGCTGCAATAAAGCAGACTCAGTGGTAAACGGCTGGCGATGCTGCCAAAGTCCATTACGCTCATCAATCACAAACAACTGCGCCTGACCTGCACTCACGCGATAAAACACCTGGATTGTATCTGCTCGCCCCACGGGCAAAATAAATTTCAGCGCCTGACCTTGCAACGCATACTGATCAACGCGCCAGCAAATATAGTCGGCCTGCTCTTGTGATAAATACTCAAGCAACTGCGCTTGACCGGCAAAGCTCATATAACTGGCCCGTCCTGCACGCCACTCCAGCACATGCAACTGCTGCTGTATTTGTAGCAAATAACGCGCATCTGTACTGGGCTGAGTATGCGCAAATACCTGCGTAACCACCTGTTCAACACGCTTGGCAATCAGCGGCGCTTGGTTTTTACAAAAGCTGCCCACATGAATCTGGGCGTGGGCGCTGTGTTGCCCACAACTGGTGCGCAACTCACTGAGACACTCCAGTAATGCATGCTCGCCACTGAAGCGACTGACCACCAATTCGTTCCAACTATTGAGCACCACTTGATCAATGCTCAAGACAAGGTTGCTACCCTGCTCAGAGAAATTCAGCGCATCACTGTGCTCGCTGACAAGGTGCACATTGGCCTGACTGAGCTCCGGCAGCGGATCCACGCCCACATTCACCAGCAGTAAAACAGTTTTGGGGTAGCTGCTTTCTAATAGCGCATCTTCGCTGACATCAGTAAAAGGCAAGGCCAGCACTTGCTTAAAGCTATTTAAGATACCGCGTAACTCAAGCTCACTTAAAGCACTGCTGTGCGCAACCAATGACAAACGCGTGGAGTTATCAATCACTCCATTTAAGTAACCCCAAGCTAAAACCGCCAGTAACTCCTTAGCACGCTTGAGCGGTGAATATTCACGCCACTCCGCACCCACTAAGGCACCTTTAAATAAGCCCCAATAGGCTTGCTCAGGCTCATCAGGCACACACTGAACTAAAGTGACAATATCCTCTGATAAGTCTGGGGCAATACCTGGATTAAGATATTCAACTTTGCCTGCTTTACGCTCAAAAGCGGCATATAAGCGGCGACCCAAGACGGCTAAATCGCGCGTTGCTACCGCTGGCTCAATTTGCATTTTCAAGCCAAGCTGAGTTAAAGCACGATAGCTGTACATCAGTTCGCGTACCAACAAGCGGCGCTCACTCTGGGCTTGCGGGACTTTCCATAAGTGACGTCGGTCTAAATGGCTCAACAGTACTGCGCGCCAACCCCAAGTATGGGTGAGTTGCTCCAGTAAAATCCGCCGCCAGTTGTTTGAGCGGCGTAACTGGCTTTGGGTTAAGCGCTTGCCCACTTTGAGATAAAAGCAGCGCCGTACCAACTCTAAGCGCTCCAACTCATTACGTTCCAGCAGATAGGCTTCTAAACGTCGATACAGCATCACATACGCATCGAGCTCATTGGCATCTAACTGGTCGGCATACACAGCCTGCTTATAACTCAAACTTAAGCATTGCACCTGCGGATGCTCAGTGGCGTAGACCTCAATCAGCAAGAGTTTCAGCAACGATTTAAAGGGCGATTCAATACCTTTATACAACTGCCACATGCCTGCGCTAATAAACTCTTCAGCAGGAATCTGGGCAACACCACCCAAGTCAATCACATCATCACTACTGATAAAACGCTTGGCTAATAAAGTCGCACAATATTCTGTATAACGGTGCTCTTCGGCAGCCGGCACATACCACCACAGCGGTGTACGCCCAGCAAGCCACAGCGCCGTACGATAAAATTCATCCAGCAATAAATAATGCTGAGTGCTACCGCAATCGTCAATCGACAACTGCCCGTTGTTGTGTCCTTGCACAAAATGCTCAGGCTCAACTAAAAAAATACTAACGGTCGCACCTAAAGTCTGCGCCCAGGTGCTTAATAGATCACATTTTTGGCGTAGTTCTTGTAACTCTTGCCCTGTCAGCTCAGAACTATGACAGAGCCAGAAATCCATATCACTATTTTCCGCATGCGCAATAGTGCCCAAACTGCCCATTAAAAACAGAGCGTGCAAAGGCAGCTCTTGGCGAGCACCGCGTGGCGCTTTATAAGTAAAAGAACGCGCGATGGCTTGCGCTTCTTGCACTAGATAGGTACTGGGCTTATAGCCACTGATACCGGCAGGTGTGCTATTGGAAACATAGCCCGGCAATAAAGGATGATTAACATGCAATAACAACGGCAGCAAACGTGAGACTGTTTGTTGACGTGATGATAAAACCAAATTGGCACGCTGTAAGCGATCATGGTTGACGCTTAAAAAACGCTCGCGTAACAGCAATAGATCTTTACGATCAATGCCCTCTTCAATATTTAAGCGAATCTCAACCATGACCTTTATAGCCGCTCTACTCTGCTACTAATACAGTCAACACCGCTTGCGCATGTGCAGCTGTTTCTAGACCTAGACTGGTTAAGTAACCACCGTCATCTTGGCTGATTAAGCCCTTAGCAAATAAGCGCTGGGCTGCCGCAACACGCTCAGGTCCGGCACTGCTATGCACTTTCAGACCTTCTTGTGTGCTGTCTAAGTTGTACAAACATAAAACTTCAAGTTCGGCGATGACTTCAGGAGTCCAAGACATAATTTTTCCACCTATGGTTTAGAAAACAAGGGACTTGCGTAACAACGACCCAACAGATTAAGACGCGTCAGGCAGTTGCGGTAAAGCTCGTAATGCGCGCTCATAGGCCAACAAATCAAAAGCATGATCCATTTCTAACATATCATTGATTTGCCAAGCCAATACTTGCGCCATCATCTGTACAATCTCATCACGTGTATGCCCGACTAAAGTCAGTTTATTCATCACTGCTTGCACAAAAACAGGTTGTTGTGCTGCCAATTGATTTTCAATCGCTTCAAGCAACTGGCTTTCGACCAGTTCATCTTCTGCTGCTTCATCAAGCTCAACAGGTGCTTCAATAGCAGACTCAGCCGCCGCTTGCGCCACTGTCGCTGTATTTTTTTCAGTTTCGCTCACAGGCACACCACCTTCATCCAGCTGACACAACATGCAATCCTCTGCATCACCTTGGTTAGTTTCCACATAACGTACCTTACGAGTGGCTGAAGAGCGATCCGCCGATACTTGAAAACGTAAATCTCTCGGTTTATCCGTCACGCTAATCTCCTTAAAACCTACAACACAGTCGCAAGTGACTGTCTGTTAACGGCTGGCTAATAAATCACGGCCACGTTGCACTGCAGCACGCACTTGCGCGGGCGCGGTACCACCAATATGGTCACGGGCATTGACTGAACCTTCTAAGGTCAACACATCAAACACATCGTCACCGATTTCAGTACTGAACTGCTGCAACTCAGCCAAGCTCATTTGCGCTAAATCTTTGCCCGTCTTCACGCCGTAACCCACCGCATGACCCACAATTTCATGGCAATCACGGAAAGGTAAACCTTTGCCCACTAAATAGTCAGCTAGGTCAGTCGCGGTCGAGAAACCACGCAACGCAGCCTCACGCATCATCTCTTTTTTCGGCACAATGGCTGGCACCATATCGGCAAAAGCACGCAGACTGTCGCGTAAGGTGTCGGCCGCATCAAACAGTGGCTCTTTGTCTTCTTGGTTATCTTTGTTGTACGCCAATGGCTGGCCTTTCATCAAAGTTAACAGCCCCATCAGCGCACCAAAGACTCGGCCACTTTTACCACGCACCAACTCTGGCACATCAGGGTTTTTCTTTTGCGGCATAATCGAACTGCCGGTACAGAAGCGATCTGGCAGATCAATAAACTGAAACTGCGCCGAAGTCCACAACACCAACTCTTCCGAGAAGCGTGACAAGTGCATCATGGCGATGCTGGCTGCGGCACAAAACTCAATGGCAAAGTCACGATCGGAAACGCCATCTAACGAGTTACCCGAAATAGCTTCAAAACCTAACAGCTCACAGGTGAGTTCGCGATCAATCGGATAGGTCGTTCCGGCTAATGCAGCACTGCCCAGTGGCATACGGTTGGTACGCTTACGGCAATCGACCAGACGCTCATAGTCACGCGAAAGCATTTCAAACCACGCCAACATATGGTGACCAAAAGTCACTGGCTGTGCGGTTTGCAGGTGAGTAAAGCCCGGCATAATGGTGTCAGCGTAGCTGTCAGCCAAACCCAATAAGCCCTGCTGCAAACGCGTCAGCTCAGCCAAAATCATATCGGTCTCGTCACGTAACCATAAACGAATATCGGTAGCGACTTGGTCATTACGGCTGCGGCCGGTGTGCAGTTTTTTGCCCACGATACCGACCTGCTCAGTCAGGCGAGCCTCGATGTTCATATGCACATCTTCCAGCTCAGTACTCCAGACGAACTGACCGTTTTCGATTTCTTTTTCAATCGACTGCAAACCAGCAATCACGGTATCGCGTTCATCGTTGGTTAACACACCCACTTTCGCCAACATAGTGGCGTGGGCAATCGAGCCCATAATATCGTGACGGTAGAGGCGCTGATCAAAATCCACTGACGCGGTAAAACGCGCAACAAATGCATCCACCGGCTCACTGAAACGGCCGCCCCACGACTGATTGGTTTTCTCGTTGCTCATTAAAATCTGCCCAGCTCAACAATAAAAGATATGCACATAATAACAGGATGGCAGGCGCTTATGCCGCCCGGTGTTTAATTATCTATGCCGTGCTGTTTGAGCCAGCTTAAGAGCTGTCCTAGGGGCAAAGCACCGCTCTTACGATCAATTTCTTTGCCGTTACGAAATAGAATTAAACTTGGAATCGAGCGCACACCCAATTCACCCGACAAGGCTGGATGCGCTTCGCTATCAAGCTTACCAAAACGGCACTGAGTACTCAGTTTAGCTGCGGCTTCACTAAAGGTGGGTGCAAACTGACGGCACGGCCCGCACCAACTGGCCCACACATCCACCAGTAGCGGTACATCACCTTTGCGTTGCTTGCTAAAAGTGGCCGTATCCAAATCAAACGCAGCGCTAGTAAAAATAGGCTGCTTGCACGAGCCGCATTGTGGCTGCTCACTGCGCTTGGCATTAGGAATACGGTTTAAAGTGGCGCAATGTGCGCACGGAACAATGATTAGCTCAGTCATGCTCATACCCTCTTAATTCAATACGCTAATACTTTACCCAATTACCAAGTGTATAGCCCAGTCTTCTGCATAAATGATTTGCCCTCTGCTGTTTACTCAACTACAACACGAGTAATACGTAAGATAAAGTCTGTTGCATGGAGGCTGAGATTGATGCAGACACAACGCGCCTTTACCTTAATTGAAATGTTTATTGTGCTGGCTCTATTGAGCATTTTAGGACAGATCGCCGTACCGGCACTGCAGGATTTCCTCGAGCGCAATCAACAACAAGCGCTCTATGAGCAAATCACTCGCGCAGTGTATAACGCTCGCTTGCATGCCGTGACTCACCGCATAGCGGTAGAACTTTGCGGTAGTAGTGATGGTGCGACCTGTGACAACAACTGGGCACACGGCTGGCTACTACGCGACAGCCAGAACAAGCAAGCTGTGGCCGTGACACAACTCAATAGTCAGCACGCACGCTTACATTGGGATGGCTTTAGATCAAGTATTCGCTTCAATAGCAATGGTATCAGCCCAGTGGGGAACGGGCGTTTTTACAGTTGCTATAAACAGAACATTCAATGGCAGCTGGTTCTCAATCGCCAAGGCCGCCTGCGCACGACCAACGCTACAGAAAACAACGCACAAGCGCACCGCTGCAGCTGATTTATTCTCAACACCACTTGCCGCGCAGCCTGACAACAGGTAACACTGCGACTATGACTACATTAAATAAAGGCGTCAGCCGCACTCAAGACTTTTTTGTCCCTGAACTGTGTCACACAGAGGCTTTGCTGGTGCTGATTATCTTAGCCCAATTGCTAGTCTGTGTACTGGTGTTGGCTGAACCTATTAGCACGCAGTTCGACTGGATACGCTTAGCCTTAACCTCATTATTTGTACAGTGGATCGTTTTATTATCTGCAGCGCTGCTGTGCCGTGCACGCCCTTATCTAATCCGTCAGTCTGTAACGCGAGCCGTAGCCATGATTTGCCTACTGGTGCTGTGTTTAACCTTAGCCTGCACTTTTATTGCGCAATTTTTCTATCTCTCCGATGCTTTAGCGCAAGAAGAGCCGGTACATTTATATATGCGCCACGCCTGCATCAGTTTAATTATGTGCGCGCTATTGCTACGCTATTTTTATTTGCAAGGCCAATGGCGGCGCCAGCAACAAGCGGAGCTACAAGCTCGCCTGCAATCTTTACAAGCGCGTATCCAACCGCATTTTTTATTCAACAGTCTCAACAGTATTGCCAGCTTAATCGCCTCGCACCCAGAGGAGGCAGAAGATGCAGTACTGGATTTATCTGACTTATTTCGTGCCAGTTTAGCCAACCCCAACACCCTATCGACTTGGCATGCTGAGCTGGCCATCGCAAAACGTTACTTATCTATTGAACAATACCGCCTCGGCACACGTCTACATACACAGTGGCATTGTGATGGTGTTCCAGATGATTTACCTATGCCGCATTTGACCTTGCAACCCTTGCTGGAAAATGCTGTTATTTATGGCATTCAGCCCAGTATTCAAGGCGGTAGTATTGAGGTGACCGCAGCTTATATAAAAGGTGTATTCACTTTACAGGTCAGCAACCCATTTATGCTTAATGTAGCTCCAAGCAATCCGCTGGGTACTCGCTTAGCACTGAACAATATTGAAGCGCGCCTTAAAGTTTTATTTGGCTCAACGGCGCGCCTGGTAACACAACAACAATTAGATCGTTACACCACACGTCTGAGCTATACCTGCTCCAGACCCTCAGCAGAGGCGCCCAACCTAGATGAAGATCTTAATCGCTGATGATGAGCCTTTAGCTCGCGAACGTTTAATTCGACTGCTTAAGAAAATACCGCACAGTGAAATTGTTGAGCCCTGTGCAGAAAACGGCCAACAAGCCCTTGAGCAAGTTGCACAATACAAACCTGATATTTTATTGCTGGATATCGGTATGCCCGGCTTAGACGGCCTGCAAGTTGCAGCCAAACTCTGCGAACTGCCTGATGCGCCGGCGGTTATTTTTTGTACCGCGCATGATGAGCATGCCCTGCAAGCCTTTGCAGTCAGCGCTATTGGCTACCTAGTAAAACCTGTACGCCTTGAGCAGTTGCAAGCCGCTTTGGCTAAAGCCCAGCGCTTAAACCCTCTGCAACTGGCGACCTTATCTCGTGCGCCAAGCCCTGTTGCTGCAGCACGAACCCACCTCAGCGCCCGCAGCCATAAAGGTATTGAGCTGATTCTCATCGAGGACATCATTCATTGCATGGCTGATAATAAATATGTGACTGTGCGCCATAACAACGGTGAAACCTTAATTGATGAATCACTTAAATCATTAGAAGATGAGTTTACTGAACATTTTGTGCGCATTCACCGCAATGCCTTAGTGAGCCGCAGCCATATTGAACGTTTGCAACGTAATCCCATTGGGCATCACGAACTCTACTTACGCGATGTCAGTGAACCTTTAACCGTCAGTCGCCGGCATGTTGCAGGACTGCGCAAACTGATGGAAACCCTGTAATTTCAACCCACTCTTGCCACTAAGCATGAGGCAAGGCAACGCTGCGCCTGTTATCATCGATATAATCTACACCCACAATTTTGGACCTAAATTATGTCTTTGCGTGAACAACCGGTAACCGAACTGCGTATCGCCACCCGTAAAAGTGCTCTAGCAATGTGGCAAGCAGAGTTTGTAAAAGCTGAACTTGAAGCCGCACACCCTAACCTATCGGTGACTTTAGTGCCGATGGTTAGCCGTGGTGATCAGCTACTGGATTCACCACTTGCTAAGATCGGCGGCAAAGGTTTGTTTGTAAAAGAGTTACAAGCAGCACTGATGTCAAAAACAGCCGATATCGCTGTGCACTCAATGAAAGATGTGCCGATGGAGTTTCCAGAAGGCTTAGGTTTGTACTGCATTTGCGAGCGTGAGGACCCACGTGACGCTTTTGTATCTAACACCTACGCCAACCTCGCTGAACTGCCGCTGGGTAGCATTGTGGGTACTTCAAGCCTACGTCGCCAAGCGCAAATTCTCGCGCAACGCCCTGATCTAGTGGTGAACTTTTTACGCGGCAACGTGAATACCCGTTTAGCTAAGCTGGATGCTGGTGAATACGACGCTATTATTCTTGCCGCGGCAGGCCTATTGCGCTTAGGCTTTGCTGAGCGTATTCGCAGTAGCCTTGATGTCAGCACTAACCTGCCATCAGGCGGTCAAGGCGCGGTGGGCATTGAGTGCCGCAGCGATGACACCGCCATTCATGAACTGCTTAAGCCATTGCACCACACTGATACCAGCTACCGCGTCACCGCGGAGCGCGCACTCAACAAGCACCTCAACGGTGGCTGCCAAGTGCCGATTGCGTGTTATGCCGTATTAGAAGGTGATGAGTTGTGGTTGCGTGGTTTTGTCGGTCAGCCCGATGCATCTGTGTTGCTCTATGCAGAAAAACGCGCACCTAAAGAACAAGCCGAAGCTCTGGGCATTGCCGTAGCTGAAGATCTGCTGGCACAAGGTGCCGGTGAGATTCTGGCAGTACTTTACGCTCAAGAGACGCCATTAACGTGAAGCAGTGGCGTGTGCTGATCACTCGGCCCACAGCAGATAGCGCCGCTCTAGCTGCGCTATTAGCCGAACATCATATCTATAGCAGCAGCTTGCCACTGCTGGAAATTCAAGCATTGCCAGAAACGCCGGCGCAACGCTCGCTCATACTCAACCTTGATCAATACTGCGCAGTGATTGTCGTCAGCAAGCCTGCGGCACTTTTAGGTATTGAACGCGTTGATCAGTACTGGCCGCAACCTCTGCTAGAACAGCAGTGGTTTAGCGTGGGGGCCGGTACGGGCCGTATTTTGGCAGACTATGGTTTTTCCACCAGTTGGCCCGCACAAGGCGATGATAGCGAAGCCTTATTAGCTCACCCGCAGTTTTTACAAGCCATTCAACAAGACGATGCGCGTGTATTAATTATGCGTGCAGATGTGGGGCGTGATTTCTTATCTGAGCAATTACAACAACGGGGTATCAAAGTCGACTTTTTACCGCTGTATTGCCGACGCTTACCGGTTTATCCTAGTGGTATATTGACCCAACAGATTCAACAAGAACACCTCAATGGCCTTGTCGTCAGTAGCGAGCAAGGTTTACGTCACTTAATTGAACTCGCTGGAGAAGCCTGGCCGCAATTGGCTTCTTTGGCCTTATTTGTACCCAGCCCTCGTGTTGCACAGATCGCGCGCGAGCTGGGTGCTCAGCATGTTATTGACTGTAAAGGCGCGAGCAATCAGGCTGTACTAGACGCTCTGAGCACACATGCCGCACCTCCAGCATAAGGATTGAATCATGAGCCAAGCTTCAGATAAGCCAGACGCAAAAGCCGACTCAATAGAGAATAAAAACACTGCAGCCATAAGTACGCCTGCAGCGCAGCCCACCACAGCCGGTCAGGCTCAAGCTAAATCCTCTTCAGGTAAAGGGCTGGCTGTGCTGGCCTTATTATTTGGCTTGGGCGGCCTAGGTGCCGGCGTGTGGAGTGTGCTGCAAATCCAAGCTGCAGGCGATTCGTCAGCGCAGCTACAGCAGCAGCTCTCAAGCATGTTAGCCAATACGCAAGCAGTGAACGAACGCGAACAGCAATTGCGTGCGCAAATCGGAAAAATGCCCTCTGCCACCCAACTGCAGCAAGGTCGTGAGCTCCTAGCCAGCGTGCAAGCTGAACAACAGTTGCTGTCGCAGCGTCTAGAAACCATCTTAGGTGCCAGCCGCCAAGACTGGCGTCTAGCTGAAGCTGAGCATTTGTTGCGCATGGCCAGCTTGCGCTTAAGTGCATTACACGACACCCATAGCGCAGGCTTTTTACTGCAGGCTGCTGACCATATTTTAATGGAGCAAAACGATCCTGCAGCTTTTGCCGCTCGTGAACAACTGGCGCGCAGCATCACCGCTTTGCGCAGCAGTGGCTCATTGGATCGCACCGGTTTATTTGTAAAATTAGGCGCCCTCTATCAACAAGCCAACCAGCTGACCGATCTCGCTCCAGGCTTTACTGCAGGCAAAGCAGCAGCTCCAGCCAGCCCAAGCCGCTGGGAAGCTTGGTGGGATAATATTTCACGTTATGTCCGCATCGACTTTAATGCCAGCGAGCAAGTACAACCCCTACTCGCTGGGCAAAGTCTCACTCAAGTACGCCTAGCGATTGGTTTAGCTTTAGAGCAAGCACAGTGGGCCGCTCTTAACGGCGCCGAAGAAGTGTACCAACAAGCCTTACAACAAGCAGTGGATATTCTTGATGCACACTTCAGTGTTCAAGACCCTAATGTTGTGAGCTTAAGAACACAAATCAGCGAACTGCACGAGCAAAAAGTCCGCCAAGAGTTGCCTGATTTAAGTGCTGCATTGACCACCTTACAGGCTTATATTAATAAACGCGCAGCGCCCCAAGAGTCTGATAACGAGGAGTCCAACTGATTATGAAACGGACTTATCTTATTTTACTGGCCGTTATACTCTGTGCCGCAGCCTTGGGTATGTTTATCGTTGAACATACCGGCTATGTGCTGATCTCGTGGAAGACCTTTCGTTACGAGTCGAGCTTATGGATGTTTCTTGCTGTACTTGCAGCCGCTCTAGCGCTTCTTTACGGCTTGCGCACCTTGATTAAAATGACGCTAGTCTCCACCGGCTTAATCAATCCTTGGTCACGACGCAACCAAAGCCGCCGCCACCGTTTAGCAGCTGAACAAGGCATCTTAGACTTAGCCCAAGGCCACTGGAAAAACGCTTTACGTCACCTACGCCGCGCCGCAGAAGGTGAAGAAAAGCCTTTAGTTTATTTTTTGGGCGCTGCCAATGCCGCTGAAAAACTCGGCTATAGCGAAGAAGCCGATGCGCTACTAGAGCAAGCTTTAATCAAACAACCCAGCGCTGAAGTCGCTATTGCACTGACGCATGCTGATTTACAACTGCAACGTGCCGATGACCGTGGTGCCCAAGAAACACTGCAAGCTATGCATGACTTACACCCTCAGCACACAGAGGTGTTATTACGCTTGCAGGCCTTATTACGCCAGCGCCAAGACTGGTCAGCACTGATTGGTTTACTGCCAGCTTTACGCAAATGCAAGCGTTTTACAGCTGAGCAACTGCAAGATATTGAGTACCAAGCTTGGTCAGGTCGCCTCACAGCTATTTGCACACAGAAACAAGACCCGCAAACAGTACTAAAAACACTGGACACCGCATGGCAAGAACTGTCGAGCAAATTGCGCCATGACCCACAGTTGGTCGCCGCCTATGCTGCTGAATTATTACGCCTCAATGCACATGAGCAAGCTGAGTCATTGCTGCGTCATACACTGAAAAACAACCTCAATGATGGCTTGCTTGATTTGTATGGTCGCGCGCAAGCACAAGACCCCGCACGTCAGTTACAGTTAGCAGAGAGCTGGCTTAAACAAGCACCCAACAACGCTATTCTATTGCGCGCTTTAGGCCGTTTAAGCTTGCGCAATCAACTGTGGGGCAAAGCTCGCGACTACTTTGAAAGCAGTCTGCGTCAGCAGCGTTTAGCGCATACCTGTGCCGAATTAGCACGTTTACTCAATCACCTTGGTGATACCAAGCGCAGTAACGAGTTGTTTGCAGAAAGTTTTCAATTACTCGAACAAGCATTGCCTGCATTGCCACAACCTGCACTGCATAACGCCTAAGTATTGCCCTAGGCGCAGTTGCCTGCGGGCTATCAGAACCTACTGATAACCCGTAGAGCAACCACCAAACTTATTATGCTTACACAACTTAATGCTTTCGAGGATGATCTATGCAATTACCTGCAACTCGCACGTTGTTTCTTTGGGCGTTTTTAGGCTGTTTAGGGCTGATCGCGATTGCATTGTATTTAGAGCATATTGTCGGTTTAGAACCCTGCCCGCTATGCCATGTACAACGCTTTGCTGTAGCTCTGTTTGGCTTGCTCTGCCTATTGGCTACTGTGCATAACCCGAAACGCCTTGGCCAAGGCATCTATGCAGTACTGACTCTGCTTGCCGCTGGACTGGGGCTAGCCGCGGCCGGACGACAAATTTGGTTACAAGGCTTACCTGAGGATCAACTGCCCTCATGTCTACCACCGCTGGAATTTATGCTGGAAGCTTTTCCGCTGCAAGAGATTGTAGCGAAGATGCTCCATGGCACTGCCGACTGCGCTGCAGTGGACTGGACCTTATTGGGTTTAAATATTGCGCAACTCAATAGCATCTGTTTTAGCGCCATGCTGGTGTTTAGCCTATTTGTGCTGCTGCGTAAACACTCAGGCAGCAAACTGAGTGTGCAGCACTCATAACCATAGCATTGCAGGGCTTAAACCACCCTGCAGTGCCTATTGTGCCTTACTCTTTAAGCGGTACTAAACGTGGGGCAATCATGTTTTCTGGACGTAAAATATCGGCCAGTAATTCATCATCGACTAACTGCTCTTCACGCACCAATTCCAACACCCCGCGACCACTTTCTAAAGCAAGCTTAGCAATACGTGTGGCATTGTCATAACCGATGTAGGGGTTCAGTGCCGTAATTAAACCAATGGAATGCTCCATCAGAGTGCGGCAACGCTCTTCGTTAGCAGTGATACCTTCGACACAATGCTCACGTAACATATCCATAGCACGACGCAGCAAACGAATCGAATCAAACATCTTCCACGCAATCAATGGCTCCATCACGTTGAGTTGCAACTGCCCTGCTTCTGCGGCTAATGTCAGTGATAAATCATTACCAATCACTTCATAAGCGACTTGGCTGACCGCTTCAGGAATCACTGGATTGACCTTGCCTGGCATAATCGAACTGCCGGGCTGACGCGCTGGCAAGTTGATTTCATTGATACCTGTGCGTGGACCACTGGACAATAAACGCAAGTCATTACAGATTTTCGATAGCTTGACGGCGGTACGCTTGAGCATGCCGGAGAACAGCACGAAAGAGCCCATATCTGAAGTGGCTTCAATCAAATCAGGCGCAGCTTTAATTGGGTAACCACAAATCGCCGCCAAGCGCTCGACCGCAATACCTTGGTAACGTGGGTCAGCATTGATACCAGTACCAATGGCTGTACCGCCCAAGTTCACCGGAGCGAACAAGTCATTGGACAATAAGCGCAAACGATTTAAGTCTTCGCTTAAGTTGGCTGCAAAGGCTTTAAACTCTTGGCCCAAGGTCATAGGCACCGCATCTTGTAACTGCGTGCGACCCATTTTCAGCACATGGGAAAACTCATCACCCTTCGCGGCAAATGCACCAATCAAACCTTCGAGGCTGGCCAATAAATCATTTTGACCTAAGAGCAAACCCACCCGAATGGCAGTTGGGTAAGCATCGTTGGTGGATTGCGCCATATTGACGTCATTGTTAGGGTGCAAAAAGCTGTACTCGCCTTTTTCTTTGCCCATAGCTTCCAGAGCTAAGTTCGCAATCACTTCGTTGGCGTTCATATTGGTCGAAGTACCCGCGCCACCTTGGATCATATCGACAATAAACTGATCATGATGCTGACCGGCAACCAACTGCGCACAGGCCGTGCTTATCGCCTGATGCTTAGCGTCGCTCAGATAGCCCAACTCATGGTTGGCATCAGCTGCAGCCTGCTTAACCATCGCTAAAGCTTTAACAAAATTCGGGTAATGCGACAGCGGCACACCTGACAAATGAAAGTTATGCATGGCTCGTAACGTTTGGATACCGTAATAAGCATCCTTGGGCACCGGCAAAGAGCCTAATAAATCATGTTCAGAACGAAACGCTGTTGCTGTCATAGCTCACCCACCCCTTTAATTAAATTATCGTAAATAATTGGCTATATAAACTTTAGGCTTTCCACACCGCTAAGGCGAACCGCCAGCATTATGTGACTCAATGCACACAACAAGCTGTGGATAACTCTGTGAATAGTCTGTGCAGTATTTTTTATATTGGCATCATTCATTCGACGTATACTGCAGCATACTGATTTAACGCGAAATTACACGCTAAGTTAGCTCTAAATAACTTCAAGCGCACAACCAGCCACTGTGGATAACTGTGCGCATCGAGCGAATATTAAGTGCTGGGCTTTTCCTCTTCCTCTTCCTCGTCATCTAGGTCGGCAATACTGCGCAAACGCGCAACCACTTGCGCATTGATCGAGCCTTCAGGAAAATCATTATCCGCATCGGCACAACCCGCCTCAACACCACTGAGCAAGCACAAGGCTTGATCGACATGATTGACGACATAGATATGGAACTGCCCATCACGCACGGCACTGACCACGGCTTCATCGAGCAGTAAATTCACCATATTGGAGCGCGGGATAATAACACCTTGCTCACCGGTCAAACCACGCGCCTGACATAAACGGAAAAACCCTTCGATTTTCTCGTTAACGCCACCCACCGCCTGCACTTCGCCAAACTGGTTAATCGAGCCGGTAATGGCAAATGATTGCTTGAGTGGTATGCGTGATAGCGCAGAAATCAACGCACAGACTTCTCCCAGCGAAGCACTATCCCCATCCACATAACCATAGGATTGCTCTAAGGCAATGCTCGCAGAAATAGCTAAGGGAAACTCCTGCGCATAACGACTGCCCAAATAACCAGTCAAAATCATCACGCCTTTAGAGTGAATAGACTGCCCCAGACTCACTTCACGCTCGATATCAACAATACCGCTGCCGCCGGGATACACTGAGGCAGAAATACGCGCTGGTACACCAAAAGTAGTGTCACCAACCGCCAAGACGGTTAAGCCATTGCACTTGCCCACCGCGGCACCTTGGGTATCAATCAAGATAACACCTGACAACATATCATCCATAATCCGGGTTGATACACGTCCAGTGCGCGTGACGCGAGCAGCAATGGCTGCAGCGATATGCTCAGCCTCAGTCACGACAGCACCACTGCAGTGGCGTAAAAAATCAGCTTCACTGACCACCTGAAATAAATCAGCTAAACCAGCAGAAATACGCTCTTGGTGTTCAGCCATCCGCGCACTGTAAAGGGCTAATGCGCGTACGGCATCAGCAGTCAAAGGTGCCATCTCTTCTTCAGCGGTCCGCGTGCGCAGCAGCTGAGCAAACTCAGTCAAGGTTGCATCAGTCAGCGGGATATCTTCATCAAAATCGACCAACATACGAAACATTTCCTGAAAATCAGGATCAACGTCTTGCAGTGCGTAATACAATTCGCGCGAGCCAATCACCACGACTTTCAGCTGCAAGGGAATATCCTGTGGCAGCAAGGTCGCTGCTGCCACACGACCCAGCTCCACTAAAGGTGATTCCATCTTGAGCTGACGGGAATGCAAAGCACGCTTGAGCGCTTCCCAGACAAAGGGCTCAGGCAGTAACTTTTCTGCCTCTAAAATCAAATAACCGCCATTGGCGCGATGCAAAGCACCGGAGCGCAACTGGCGATAACTGGTATAGAGCGCACCTTGGTCAGTACTGTATTCGATGCGACCAAATAAATTATCGTAAGTGGGATGTGATTCAAACACCACCGGCGCACCTTCATCGGGTGCATGGCCAACGATTAAATTAGGGCTGTATTGCTCTTCAAGCAATTTGCGCGCTAGCGCATCACTGTGTTCTTCATCCACCAATTGTTCAACGACAGTTTTCAGCAGATTGGCCTGCATATCTTTTAAGTAGGCCACGACGCATGGATGCTCAGCGTACTTTTGCATCAAAGGCGTAAGTAATGGCTCTAACGCTGAAGCAATGGTTTCTTCGTTGAGTTGACGCAGCTGATTACTTGATTCGCGCTTCCATAACGGCAGACTTGAGAGCTCTTTATTGAGTTGCTCTTCAAGCACCACGATATCGGCGTGGAATTTTTCGCGCTCGACTTCTGGGCGCTGGGCAAATTCCGCTTCATCAAGAGCCTTACCTTCAAACATGGGAGTAAAGGCAATATTAACGCTATCGCGATACAGGGCAATATTTTGCTCAAGCGCGAGTTTTTCCACAACATCCAGGGCTTTGTCATAGCGGCGATTAAAGCAGCGATCAATGGCGCTTTTTTTCTGCTGCCAAGCTGGTGTTTCAAAAACAGCTGGAAAAGTAGCTAATAAATTATCAATCAAAGTGCTGATATCAGCACAAAAACGACTGCCCTCACCGGCGGGCAATTGCACCGCATGTGGCTCACGCATCTCATTAAAATGATTGACATAGAGCCAGTCTGAGGGCGTGGGACGTTGTTTAGCCTGCTCTTGCAAATAGCGTTTGGTGTAGGAAAAGCGTCCCGTGCCAGATTCGCCCATGACAAACACGTTATACCCCGGGCGTTGCATGGAGATGCCAAACTGCAAGGCTTGTACCGCGCGAGCTTGTCCGAGCACACCCTCTAAGGGCTGCAAATCTGCGGTGGTATTGAAGTTAAATTGGCCGTTAAAAGCACGTGTCAGTTGTTCGGGCAATAAGCGCTGTGCATTGACAGTAGAGTGAGGCATTCGAATTCCTTGCAGCTAGCGGCCACGCCGCGAAGTGAACGTGGCATTTTCGCCTTGCTTGATCGTTGTGGCAAGGAAGAAGTGTCAAGAAGCGGGTTTATGGGTGAATTATGCCCAAGACTGCATGTTATGCCGCGCTACAATCATTGAACAACTCAGTGGTGGAGAAGCATCTCAGCCATAATCACCACCACTGAGCAGTCTAGTTGCAGTGCGACTTAATTTAATCTGCGCAGTTAATGCACAGCGCTGCTGCAGGTAAAGCTGCAAGGCGTTCTGGGTTAATCATTTCGCCGCACTGAGTGCATTCGCCGTAAGTATCGTTATTTAAACGCTCAATGGCCTGCTGCACTTGCTTAACGCTAGCACGAGCATCAGCGAGTAAGCCTTGTAGCACCATATCGTTTTGGCGCTCGGTGGCTTGCTCAGAAAAACTTTGCGCATGCTCGCGAGATAAATCGCGCTCAATCGCTGCCGCACGCACATTGTATTCATATGCAAGCGAGTTCAGGCGGGTACGTACTTCTGCTGTGATCATAATGACCTCTTATTATTATAATAATTAAGCATCATAGGCTGATGCCTGCTGCGCTCAGTGTAGAGCAAGGCACAACAACAGCTACTGATATCAGTCAATCAGTGAGCGAGTCAAATTTCACCCACAAAAAATGCCCTAGGATAACTCCATAGGGCATTTTTGATGGCGCTGACTGAGTCGAACGTAACTTATACGATTCCTTGCGCCAGCATCGCATCAGCTACTTTTACAAAGCCGGCGATATTCGCACCTTTGACGTAGTTAACACGGCCATTTTCCATACCGTAGTTCACACAAGCGGCATGGATATGTTGCATGATACTGTGCAGCTTGGCGTCAACCTCACCGTCAGTCCAGAGTAAGCGCATCGCATTTTGCGTCATTTCCAGACCACTGACCGCAACACCACCGGCGTTGGATGCTTTACCTGGCGCGTATAAAATGCCTTGCTCAATAAACAAATCGACCGCATCCAAGGTGGAAGGCATGTTCGCGCCTTCGGCCACACAGATACAACCATTTTTGATGAGCATACGTGCATCTTCAATGTGCAGTTCATTCTGCGTCGCACAGGGTAGAGCGATATCGCACTCTAAACCCCAAGGACGCTGATCGGCTAAAAACTGCAGACCAAAATGTTCAGCCATTTCTTCAATACGACCACGTCGTACGTTTTTCAGATCCATTAAGTAATGCCAGTGTTCACTGTCCATTCCTTCGTGGAAGTAAATCGTACCACCCGAGTCAGATAAAGAAATCACCTTACCACCCAGCTCAATCACTTTTTGCGCAGCATATTGCGCTACGTTACCTGAGCCAGAAATGGCAATACGCTGACCTTCAATACGACGTTTAACGCTTTTAAGCATCTCTTCAGCAAAGTACACGCAGCCGTAACCTGTGGCTTCAGGACGAATTAAGCTACCGCCGTAAGTCATACCTTTACCGGTAAACACCGAGGTAAACTCATTGGCCAGACGCTTATACTGACCAAACATATAGCCCACTTCACGTGCACCGACACCGATATCACCGGCTGGCACATCAAGGTGCTGCCCCACATGGCGGAACAACTCACTCATAAAGGACTGACAAAAACGCATTACTTCATTATCAGACTTACCCTTAGGGTCAAAATCTGAACCGCCCTTACCGCCACCCAGCGGCAGTGACGTGAGGGAGTTTTTAAACACTTGCTCAAAAGCTAAGAATTTTAAGACACCCAAGTTAACTGATGGGTGGAAACGCAAACCACCTTTATAGGGGCCAATTGCGCTATTCATTTGAATACGGTAACCACGATTGACATGGACCTTACCGGCATCATCAACCCAGGGTACACGGAACAAAATCACGCGCTCGGGCTCGACCATACGTTCGATGATGCCGGCGTGCATGTAGCGTGGGTTAGCCTCTAAAAAAGGCCACAATGTGCGCAACACTTCCTCAACCGCCTGATGGAACTCAGGCTGATCCGGATCACGTTGTTTAATATGCGATAAAAAAGCATTTAGAGTTTGGGACATTAATAAGACCTCAGCAAACCGCACTCGCACGGTCATGGTTCAAAACTACCTGACTTTATCAGTGCTAAGGCACTTTGAGATAGAAAAAACTGAAAATATTTTTACAATTGTGCACCGCAACCCTCTGTGTCTCTGCGCTGCTAGACAAATTCTAGTATCGACTTGCGTATATACAACCCCAAAATGTAAAGTTATATTATAACTAAATAATCTTTTACTACGGAGCTCTCTTATGCGTTTTCGCTACGCCATCGCCCCCTTAGTCTTGGCGCTGACTTCTTTAACAGCCAATGCAGAACAACATAAGCCACACAAAGACAATCACCAGCAGCATCAAGCCGAACAAGCTAGCCTTGCAGCCCACGTCCATGGTCTGGCCACGCTCAATGTTGCCTTCGATGGCCAGCAACTGGAACTGCAACTGGAAAGTCCCGCGATGAATATTGTTGGCTTTGAATACCAGCCCAGTTCCGCAGCCGACCACCACGCAGTGGCCGAAGCTGAGCGCAAACTTAAAGATGCGCAAGCACTATTTACTTTCACCAACGCCGCCCACTGCTCTTTAAGCAGCATAACGCTGGACCAGGACTTAACTGCAGAGCATGAGCACGCCGAGAACACTGATCACGAACATGCTGCAGCACACGCACATAAAAATGAAGATCATCACGCAGCACACGAGCACGAGCACGAGCACGAGCACGAGCAACATGAGCATGCTCACAGTGATATCCAAGCACACTACATCTTTAACTGCAGAGCAGCAGAAAAGCTGAATCTCATAAATGCCGCTGGTTTCTTTAAAGTTTTCCCTGCGACAGACACAATCCATGTGCAGTTAGTCACCCCTACGGCACAGCACGGTACGGAGCTTTCCGTAAGCAAAACTCAACTGAACTGGTAAGCTCACAGCGGTCTGCGCCACAACAAACGGATGCAGACCCTTGATTTATTGGTAATAGAGACAACTATGATCACCCCAATTATCGAACTCAAAGACCTAACCTTTGCCTGGCCCAAACAAGCCACGCTGCTGGACATTGATGAGTTTCGTCTCGATCCTGAGCAAAGCCTATTTCTCAAAGGCCCCTCCGGCAGCGGTAAAACCACCCTGCTGGGTTTACTCGGTGGCGTGCAGTTAGCACAAAGCGGCAGCATTCATTTACTAGGGCAAGATTTAAGTCAACTGCGCGCCAGTGCCCGTGACCGTTTTCGGGTGGATCACAGCGGCTTTATCTTTCAGCAATTTAATCTGTTGCCCTTTTTATCAGTGCTGGATAATGTGCTGCTGCCCTGCCAGTTTTCTAAACTGCGCCAGCAACGAGCCATTGAGCGTCATGGTTCAATCCAAGCCGCAGCCCACGCCTTACTGACGCAACTGGGTCTGTCTGATCATTTGCATCAACAGTTGGCGGGTGAGCTGTCGATTGGCCAACAACAACGGGTTGCCGCAGCCCGAGCATTGATTGGGCAACCTAAATTAGTGATCGCCGACGAGCCCACCTCAGCGCTAGATGCCGACAGCCGTGAAGCATTTTTAGAATTGCTGTTTGCTGAATGCACAGCCGCCGGTGCCAGCTTGTTGTTTGTCAGTCATGATCAATCTTTAGCCAAGCTATTTGACCGCAGCATCGACCTCAGCCAACTCAATCGCGCCACGCGCCAGTCGGAGATTTAACGGTGCATTTACTTCGTATTGCTTTGCGCAGCTTAAATAATCGCCGCTTTACTGCACTGCTGACTATTTTTGCCATTGCGCTGTCCATTACTTTATTACTCGCTGTGGAGCGTGTGCGCACTGAAACTCGCGCCAGCTTTGCCAGCACCATCAGCTCAACTGATTTAATTGTTGGCGCACGTTCTGGCTCGGTGAACCTGTTGCTGTATTCGGTTTTTCGCATAGGTAATGCCACCAACAATATCCGCTGGAGCAGCTTTGAGCACTTTGCTCAGCATCCTAAAGTGGCTTGGGCGGTACCTATGTCACTGGGCGACTCACACCAAGGTTATCGCGTACTGGGCACCACTGAAGACTACTTCACGCATTACCAATACGGCCGTAAGCAACATTTAAAAATGCGCGATGGCCGCTTTTTTAGTGACCTTGCCCCCTTTGAAGTGGTGCTCGGTGCGGAAGTCGCAGATGCGCTTAATTATAAAATTGGGCAGGACATCGTTTTAGCCCATGGTGTGGCCAGCATCAGCTTGGTCAATCACGATGACAAGCCCTTCACCACTGTGGGTATTTTAGAACGTACTGGCACCCCGGTAGACCGCACGCTGCATATTGCTTTAGCGGGTATGGAAGCCATTCATATTGATTGGCAACACGGTGCCCCCGCCTATGGCAATCGTAAAGTCAGTGCTGAACAAGCCTTGAAAATGGACTTACAGCCTAAAGAAATCACTGCGATGCTATTAGGCTTAAACAGTAAAATCGCCACCTTTGCGGTACAACGGGAAATCAATCAGTGGCGTGGCGAGCCCTTACTGGCTATTTTGCCCGGTGTCGCTTTGCAAGAACTGTGGAGCTTGATGGGTACCGCTGAGAAAGCCTTATTTGTCGTCTCCTTGTTTGTGGTGCTGACCGGACTGATTGGCATGCTCACTGCCATTTTAACCAGCCTCAATGAGCGCCGCCGTGAGATGGCGATTTTACGCTCAGTCGGTGCACGCCCTTGGCATATTGCCGGCTTACTGATTTTAGAAGCCTTTACCCTGGCCCTGGCAGGTATCACTTTGGGTGTGGCGCTGCTGTATGTCGGCATTGCCGCTGCCCAAGCGCCCTTGCAAAGTCTCTACGGCTTATACTTGCCACTGTCTGCGCCCACGCTATACGAGTGGACATTATTGGGTGCAGTATTACTGGCCGGTGTATTGATGGGCGCAGTGCCAGCATGGCGCGCTTACCGTCAATCGTTGTCTGATGGTTTAAATATCCGTTTATAAACTGACCAACTATTTTTGTTACTTCATTTAGGCTTGAGCATGATGCGAAAAATATTGTTAGCGGCGCTACTGCTCTGCAGTTTGAGCACAGCCTTTGCTGCAGAACTGCGTACCCTGAAATGGGAAGAAATGATCCCAGCTGATGCGCCACCCTTACCACCGCCAGCCGCGCTGCACAGCATGGACCAGCTTGCGGATATGCTCGCCGAAAGCGGCCCAGCGGCTGAGCAGCAATACCCCAACGCACCTATTGTGCCGGAATTGGACGGGCTGAATGTGAAACTGCCCGGCTATATCGTGCCGCTGACCATTGACGACAACAGCCGCATCACTGAGTTTTTATTGGTGCCCTACTTTGGTGCATGCATCCATGTGCCGCCACCACCGTCGAACCAAATGGTTTATGTCACCAGCGAAGGCGGTGTAGCTTTAGGCGATATGTGGCAGCCCTACTGGATTGAAGGCAAGCTCAGCGTCGCGTCCTTTAGCAGCGATATGGGCGATACTGGCTACAGCGCTGACGCCACGCAAATTTACCCTTATGTATTTGATAGTCCAGCCATTAAGTAATGGCATTATTACGCCACCCTCAAACAAAGTTACGGGCAGCGCTCAACATAAATTAAGCCTTGGCGTAGTACGCGACTAAAAGCGCTACAGATTAAGCTTCTTTATCGCGTCACTCCCCGTATAATACGCGCTCGCAGGAGAGAGAGCCGATTACAACTTGGCTCCGCCGAAGGCGCAAACTCCCATAAACGCTCAGGCTCATGTACTGCGACACAACTTAGATTCGCCAACTGGAGAGCGATTGCTAAAGGCAATCCACCGAAGGGGCAAGCGGCAAACTGCTGCGTAAACTCTCAGGTATACAGGACAGAGGGAGAGGCGTTTTTGTCTGCAGGAGTCCTGTATGCTGACCTATATCTATGTTGTAGCTATTACCGCGGAAGCCATGTCCGGCGCCCTTGCTGCTGGGCGGCGTAATATGGATCTGTTTGGTGTGGCGCTGATTGCTTTTATTACCGCACTGGGTGGCGGTACCGTACGTGATATGTTGCTGGGTAACTACCCCGTCACTTGGACGCAACACCCACCCTATATCTATCTGACCATCGGCTCAGGCCTGGCCACCATGTTGATTGCGCGCTTTATGCATAAGCTCAATCAAATCTTCTTGATTCTCGACTCCATGGGCTTAGTGGCCTTTACCATTATTGGTTGTAACGTGGCGCTGCGCTTAGGCTATGAAACGCCCGTAGTGATTATGGCGGGGATTACCACGGGGATTTTTGGTGGAATTTTACGCGATATTATGTGCAACCGTACTCCGCAAGTCCTGCGCCATGAGCTGTATGCCAGCGTATCTTTGGCGGTAGCTATTGTGTATCTGGTATTAATGTCGCAGGGTGTCTCTGACGATATCAACACCCTCGCCTCTTTTAGCTTTGGCTTGGCACTGCGTTTATCGGCGATTCGTTGGCAGCTGTCCTTGCCGGTGTTCTCCTATTCGCCTGGACGCTGGGGCGACTGATACAGCCGTAACACAAAAGCGGGAGCCTGCTCTAAGCACTCCCGCTTGATCTAACACGCTAAAATCAGCTACCAATCACTCCGCCATCGACACGAGTAATCACCATGACGCTAGAGCGCGGCACAGAATCTCCGCCTAAGGGAAAGTGTGATGGATTAAGTTTCTCGCCCGGATGCTGTACACCAACAAATAAGGTTTTTTGATCAGGCGTAAATGATAAACCCGTAATCTCACTCGCCACTGGGCCAGTTAAAAAGCGTCGTATTTCTCCTGTTTTTGGGTCTGCGCATAACATCTGATTGTTACCCTGCCCAGCAAAATCACCTTGATTTGAATAGTTACCATCGGACTGAATCCACAGTCTCCCCGCCTGATCAAAACCAATACCATCAGGGCTATTAAACATATTCTCAGTGGTGATATTACCCGAGCCGGCATACGGCGTTCCCGCATGTACCGCTGGGTTACCCGCCAAGACAAATAAATCCCATTTGAAATCACCCGCAGTATGCTGCCCATCCGTAGGTACCCAGCGTACGATTTGTCCGTAATGATTTTCCGCTCGAGGATTAGCGCCGTTAACAGACTGCCCCTCTTGCACACCACGGTTTTTATTGTTGGTCAAGGTGCAAAACACCATCGGCTCATGGGGATGCACAGCCACCCACTCTGGGCGGTCCATGGTGGTAGCCCCCACTTGCGTTGCTGCTAAGCGGGCGTGAATTAAGATCTCAGCTTGACTATGAAATCCGTTTTCTGCGGTCAGGCCATTTTGACCATGGGCTAAGCTCAGCCACTCACCACTGCCATCATCATTAAATCGAGCGACAAATAAATCACCTTCATCGAGTAAATCTCGATTAGCGGCCTGATTATTAGGATTGTACTTATCCCGACTGACAAAACGATAGATATGCTCACCGCGCTCATCATCACCTAAATACACCACCACACGACCATCTTCGGCAATCACTAACTCAGCATTTTCATGCTTAAAACGACCTAAAGCAGTACGCTTGACGGGCATAGCGTTTGGATTGTACGGATCAATCTCAACCACCCAACCAAAGCGATTCGCTTCGTTCGGTTCGTGCGCCAGATCAAAACGTTGATCAAACTTATACCAGCTATAACCCGCATCTTGAGCGGCAATACCATAACGTGCAAAAGCTGAACTGAGATCAACCTGAGCATCGCTGCCAAAATAGCTATTGAAGTTTTCTTCGCAGGTTAGATAAGTGCCCCAAGGCGTCATGCCATTCGCGCAGTTATTAAACGTACCCAGTGCTATCTCACCCTTGGGATCAACTTGGGTCTGTAATAAAGCGTGACCTTGCGCGGGACCGCTGATGCGCATCGGTGTATTGGCATCAATACGTCGATTAAACTGACCATCTTTTTGAAAACGCCAGCCTGGTGCTTGCTTAGTTAGAGTAATCACCGATATACCATGCGCCGCTTGCGCATACTGAACATCAGCAGCGGTCATTTTTTTACCTTGGTGCGCAAACATCAACTCATAGTTGCTGTACTCGTTATTGATCGCCAAAACAGCAGTTTGATCATCTATAGGGAAAAAACTCATGCCATCATTGTTATCACCAAACTGACGTTTTTGACTGGCTGCAGTGTTCTGAGTGATGGTATTGGAGAACTCAGCAACGTCAGAAAATAAAGGATCACCCCATGAAATCAGACGTTCGACTTGATAGCCTTCAGGGACAATCACCCTGTCAGCCGTACTGACAGGCACCGATTTAAAACCTAATAAAGGGCTACCCGAGGGTGCTAATACACTCGCAAGCGACTTGCTCATTGGGCTGAGAGTAAAAAAAGCAACCGCACTTAAAGCGGCACCCGCACCTAAGAACCGACGTCGAGATAAGCCCTGTTCAACTATTTTAGTCAACTCTGGGGTTTGGGTGCGCGGATGGTTTAGTTCATCTTGGTGCTCAAACTGACTCATGCTACGTCCTCATTAATAGGCTAGGTTATGAGCAACAAGCTTAATAAGAGAAGATGTCAGCTAAGTAACATAGCGGTGACAAAATGATGACTTTGCGTATGCAGGGACTTTAAGCGCTACTCAATGGCACCGCCTATAGACTGATGCAGCAGCCATAAAAAAACCCGCAGTTCAACACTGCGGGTTTTTTATAGTTCTAACTTAAGTTAGACCTTGTTACGACCATGACGCTTACGATCGTTTTCAGTCAGGTGCTTTTTGCGCAGACGAATTGACTTAGGTGTAACTTCAACCAACTCATCATCTTCGATAAACTCAAGCGCTTGCTCAAGAGAGAAACGGATTGGCGGAACCAATGCTGTAGTTTCTTCTTTACCGGTTACACGCATGTTATCCAGTTTTTTGGCTTTAGTTGGGTTAATTGCCAAGTCGTTATCGCGACTGTGGATACCGGCCAACTGACCTTCGTAGATTTCTTCACCTGGTGATAAGAACAGCTTACCGCGCTCTTGCAGAGTTTCTAGCGAGTAAGTCAATGCTTTACCGGTCGCCATAGAGACCAATACGCCCTGCTGACGGCTGGTGACTTCACCGGTTTTGATTGGGCCGTAGTGGCTGAACATACCGGTCAAAATACCAGTACCTGAAGTCATGGTCATAAACTGGTTACGGAAACCAATCAAACCACGTGAAGGCACAGTGTACTCAAGACGGATACGGCCTTTGCCGTCCGGAACCATATTAGTCAGCTCGCCACGGCGCAGACCAAACTGCTCCATGATTGAACCTTGGTGCTGCTCTTCGATGTCAATGATCACGTTTTCATACGGTTCTTGTTTAACACCGTCAACTTCTTTGATCACAACTTCTGGACGCGAAATGCCTAGCTCGTAACCTTCACGACGCATGGTTTCGATCAGTACTGACAGGTGTAATTCACCACGGCCCGATACTTTAAATTTATCAACGTCGTCGCCCTGTACCACGCGCAGAGCAACGTTGTGCAGCAGTTCTTTTTCCAGACGCTCTTTCAAGTTACGGCTGGTAACAAACTTGCCTTCTTTACCTGCGAACGGAGAATCGTTCACCTGGAAAGTCATGCTTACGGTTG